>DASWMA010000464.1:0-8627 GCA_036399995.1 Longimicrobium sp.
GCCTCCATGCCGACGGCGTCGATCACCGCGTCGGCGCCGCGGCCGGCGGTGAAGGCCGCCACCGCGCCGGCCACGTCGTCGGTGCGCACCACCGCGGCCTCGGCGCCCAGCTCGCGCGCCAGCGCCACCTTGCCGGGGTCCAGGTCGATCCCCAGCACCCGGCACCCCGACGCGCGGAGGATCTGCACCGCCAGCTGCCCCAGCAGCCCCAGCCCGATCACCGCCACCGCGTCGCCAAGGCGCGGCTCGGTCACGCGCACCCCCTGCAGGGCGATGGCGCCCAGGGTGACGTACGCCGCGTCGTCGAACGACACCCCGGCGGGGATCGCCACCGCCAGGTTGCGGGGCACGTACACCAGGTCGGCGTGGCTGGCGTACCCCATCCCGGCGCAGGCCACCCGGTCGCCCGCGGCGAACTCCTCGGCGCCGCGGCCGGCCGCTTCCACCACGCCGGCGCACGAGTACCCCAGCGCGATCGGCTGGTCGAGCCGGCTCATCACCGTCTGCAGGGTGGGGCCCACCCCGTCCTTCTTCACCTTGTCGAGCACCTGGCGCACCAGGTCGGGGCGCTGCCGGGCCTTCGACACCAGCGAGCTCCCGGCGAAGTCGGTGATGGTCTTCTCGGTGCCCGCGCTGATCAGCGAGGCCACGTTGCGCACCAGCACGCCACCGGCGCGCGGCCCCGGCTCGGGGACCTCGGCCAGCTCCAGCGTGCGGGTGCGGACGTGCTGTACGACTTGCTTCATGCGTTCCGTTCAGGGTCGTGGTTGCCGGCCGCGCCACCCACCTGGCGGCGCGGCCCAACGGGTGCGAAAGCTACGGGGGGCGCGGGGCGCGAGCAACCGCGCCCGCTCCGCGCCCCCCGTCGTCCCGCTTCGTATCCTTGCCACATCCGGCAAAGGACTGGTTTCATACCGGCTGCCGAGATCGACTGTGCATTCGGAGCAAGGCACGTGATCACCGGACCGCGCGAAGTGGCCCGCTCGCGATCGTCGTATCTCCTCGAACTGCGTGGGCGGCTTCGCCGCGAGCAACGGAGTGAAGGGAGTCAGGGGGAGAACCCCCGGTGATGTTCTCCCCCTGACTCCCTTTCCTCCGATGCTCTGCGTTCATGCGGTTCAACACCCCTGAATTCAGGGCGATGCCGGGGAGATGAGAATGCACATCGTTTCGCGAGATCTGGTATCACATCCAGCGATCCCGGATTCGACTCGCGCCCGCACTCGCCAACAGCCTCACACGAGGCACGGAGCAGACCGGAGGAACCGCGATGAAGTTCTCCGTTTCCTCCGTTCGTCTCCGTTGCTCCGTGTGACCCCATCGGCCGGGCCGGGCACAGCCGATGGATCGCCGGATCCGGTACAGACCTACCGCGCGGCCTCGTGCCGAGGCCGCGCGCGGACGTCGCGCGCGGAGGCGTCGCCCGCCTGTGTGTCGCCCGCCGGCGCGTCGCCCCCGCCCACCGCCGCAGCCCCGCCCAGGTGGGGGAGGAGGGTGGCCAGGTGCGCGCGCCGGGTGAAGCGCCGCTCGTACAATTCCACCGCCGCGCGGCTCATCGCCGCGTAGCGCGCGGGGTCGCGCACCACCCCCTCGATGAAGCCGGCGATGGCGCCGGCGTCGCCGTAGGGGACCAGCGCGCCGGTCACCCCATCGTCCACCAGGTCGGGGATGGCGCGGTAGTCGGTGGCCACCACCACGTTGCCGTAGGCGATCGCCTCAATGATCGAGACCGGCTGCCCCTCGTTGTTGTAGCGGGTGGGGAGGAGGAAGAAGTGCGAACGCGCCAGCGCCTCGCGCTTGGCCTCGCCCGACACCACGCCGTGCCAGCGCGCCGTCTCGCCCAGCCCGTGCTCGGCGACGAAAGCGTGGAAGCGTTGCTCGGCGTCTTCCACGCTGGTCACCCGCACGTCGTCGGGGCTGGCCATGAACATCCCGTAGAAGTCGCAGCGCACCGCCCCCTCTCCCAGCCGGTCGCGCAGCAGGCGCACCGCCTCGAGCACGTCGATCCACCCCTTGCTCTCCACCAGGTTGGAAAGGAAGAGGAGGCGCACCGGCTCGCCCGGCGGGGGAAGGCGCTTGGGGCCGGCGTCGCCGCGGCGGTCGTCGGGAAGCCCGTTGGGGACCACGCGGATCCGCTCGGCCAGCCGCGGCTCGAAGGCGAACACCCCGCGCAGCCGCTCGCCCAGCACCAGCACCCGGTGCACCCGGCGCAGCGTGGCGCGGATCAGCCAGCGCAGCGGCGCCGGCTGCGCGGCGTAGAAGTTGTCGTAGTTGCCACCCTTGAGGTGCACCACGATCCGCTGCCGCGCGAGGGCCGCCATCCAGATCATGGCGCAGTCGCGCACGAACCCCTGGCGCGACTGCGCGATGGTGATGTACACGGTCTTGCGCCCGAACGGCACCTGGCGGGCGAAGCGGGTCAGGATGCGGGCGTACTCGGCGGCGCGGCGGAACGACGCCTGCCCCACCGCGCGCGCCGTCTCCTCGCCGTGCGCCAGGTCGACCACGCGGTGCGGAACGCCGCGGCGCGCCACCTCGTCCACCAGCATCCGGAAGGACACCGACTGGCCGTAGTACGGCGGGGGCAGCGGCCCCACCAGCACCAGCTCCTCCACCGCGCTCACCCGGCCGCCAGGGTGGCGGGCGCCGGAGCGGGGGCGGCGGCGGCGCCCGGCCGCGGCCACCGCTTGGGCGCGAAGAACGCCCAGAAGAAGGCGCCCACGATCGCCAGGTTCATCATGCTCTGCACGATCCCGTACACGCTGAGCTGGAAGATGCCGAGCACCGACAGCTGGTAGACCACCACCGAGACCAGCGCGTAGCCGGTGCGGCGCATGTAGTGGTACGCCGCGCCGATCACCACCCCGCCCAGGAACATCCCCACCAGCAGCCCCGCGGGGCCGAAGTTCATGTACAGCACCAGGTTGCCCATCGGCCACGAGGTGGGCAGCATCTCCGCCAGCGGCGTGGAGGGGCGCACCGGGTGGCCGTCCACGATCATCTTCAGGTACACCCCGTCGTCCACCGGCGGTTTGCGCGGGTACACCGACCGCGGGACCGGCGCGAACGCCAGGTCGATGTAGCTGCGCCCCATCCACATCCGGTCGGGGGTGAAGTACGCGAGCATCACCGCGGTGCGGTCGAAGGGGCTGAACTGCGGCGCCAGCAGCGACAGCGACTTCGTGGCGTCCTGCCCCAGCAGCTCCGGGTTCTGCGTGTAGCGCTCGAAGGCGCCCCCGGTGCGGAAGAGCGGGGCCGCCAGGAAGAAGGCCAGGATCACCGTTCCCAGCGCCGCGATCCCGGGGGTCAGCAGCCGCGTGCGCCGGCGCACGCAGTAGTGGTGCACCAGGAAGCAGATGATCATCAGCGAGATCAGCGGCGCCCGCCCGCCGGTGGAGGCCAGCACCACCGCGATCCCCATGATCCCCACCACCGCCTGGGCCACCCGCGCGGGGGTGCGGCCGAAGCGCAGGCGGTACACCAGCAGCGCGGCGGCATAGGTGAGGAGAAGGGTGTAGAGGTACAGGAGGTACCCCGCCCCCGAGGCCAGCCGGGTGCGCAGCCACATGTGCGCCCACAGGTTCAGCAGCCCGCCGATGGAGTGCAGGAACCAGAAGTACGCCGCCAGCCCCACCACCACCGCGAACACCAGCGCCACGCGGCAGCGCGCGGGGGTCATCCGCGACGCGTGCTGCACCGGGAGGCGGGCGGCCAGCGCCCGCGCGGCGCCCGAGCGCACCCCCAGCAGCGTGAACACGAACGAGACGGCCATCAGCAGCACGTACGCCACCGACACCGCCTCGAGGTCGCGGATCCAGGGGGTGATGCGCAGCTCGGGCGCCATGTAGCTGCGGTCCCAGGCGATGAACCACAGGTACGGCACGCTCATCATCCCGAACACCGACAGGAAGAACACGGGGCCGAACACGTCGCGCTCCCCCTTCCCCCGCACCACCAGCGGGAAGAGGTACACCAGGAAGAGGAACACGCCCGCCAGAGCGATGACCATGCGCCTTCGGTACGGGTCAACGAACGGCGGCGGAGCACGCTGCGCTCCGCCGCGAACGACGCCGCCTGCCGTGGCGGCTAGCCGTGAAAACTAACACCGTACTCGCGGCGCCACAACTCGAAAATCGTGAGCGCGAAGAGGCGGTGCGTGTTCCCCAGGCCGCGGCGCTGGCCGCTCAGCAGCGCCTCCACCGGCGCGGGCGCGAACAGCTCCGCCGGCGCCGAGCGGAGCACCTCCTCGATGTACGACCCCCACGAGCCGCGGAACCACGAGGCCAGCGGGAGCGAGAACCCCTGCTTGCGCGAGGTGTCGAGCTCCTTCGGAAGCACCCGCTTCGCGAGCAGCCGCGGGAGGATCTTGGCCTCGCGCGAGGTGGCGCGCAGAGCGTCGGGGACGCGCCCGAAGGCCAGCTCCACGATGCGGTGGTCGAGGAAGGGCGCGCGCACCTCCAGCGAGGTGAGCATGGACGCGCGGTCGACCTTCACCAGGATGTCGTCGGGAAGGTGCACCGCGAAGTCGGCCGCGGTGGCCTGCTGCAGCGCGCCGCCGCGGTCGGCGCACAGCCCGCCGCGGTACGCCTCGGGGGTCACCCGCCCCGGGGCGCGCCCGCGCCACCGCGCCAGCAGCGCGTCGCGCGAGCGGGCGTCGAAGTACAGGTTCACCGCCGCCAGCGAGGCCGAGCGGTCGCGCCCGAAGCCCACCAGGTGGTTGCGCCCGCGCACCCCCACCGGGAGCGCCGCCGCCGCGGCGCCCACCGCGCGGCGCACCGGGCCGGGCACCACGCGGCGCAGCTCCTCCTGCCGCAGGATCCAGCGGTAGTGCCCGTAGCCGGCGAAGAGCTCGTCGCCCCCGTCGCCGCCCAGCGCCACGGTGGCGTGCTCCCGCACCAGCTTCGACACCAGGAAGGTGGGGACCATCGACGAGTCGGCGAGCGGCTCGTCGTACTGCCGGGCCAGGAGCGGAAGGAGCTCCACGCTGGCCGGCTCCACCGGGAGCTCGTGGTGCTCGGTGCCGAAGTGCCGGGCCACGATCCGGGCGTGGGCGCTCTCGTCGAAGCCGCCGTGGCCGGGGAACGAGACGGTGAAGGTGCGCACCGGCTTCGACGACGCCCGCGCCGCCATCGCGGTCACCAGCGACGAGTCGAGCCCCCCGGAAAGGAGGACCGCCACCGGCACGTCAGCCACCAGCTGCTCGCGCACCGAGCTCAGCAGCAGCGCCTCCAGCTCGTCCACCAGCTCGTCGGCCGAGGGGGTCCGCTCGCCCGGGGGCGCGGGGAGGCGCCAGTACGGCCGCACCTCCAGCCGGTCGGCCTCCAGGTCGTACACCGCCAGGTGCGCCGGGGGGAGCTTGTGCACCCCGCGCAGGATGCAGCGGCCGCCGGGAACGAAGCCGTACGCCAGGTACAGCTCGAAGGCCTCGGGGTCGAGCGTGCGCGGCACGGCCGGGTCGGCCAGCAGCGCCTTGAGCTCCGAGCCGAAGCGCAGCGCCCCGCCGGCGTGGTGGTAGAAGAGCGGCTTCTCCCCCGCGCGGTCGCGCGCCAGGAGGAGGCGCCGGCGCGCGGGGTCGTGCAGCGCGAAGGCGAACATCCCCCGCAGCCGCTCCACGCAGCGCTCGCCCCACTCGGCGTACGCGGCCAGCAGCACCTCGGTGTCGCTCCCGCTGTGGAACTCGAAGCCGCGGCCGCGCAGCTCGTCGCGCAGCTCGGCGAAGTTGTAGACCTCGCCGTTGTACACGATGCGCGTCCCCCCCGGCCCCTCCATCGGCTGGTGGCCGGCGGGGGAAAGGTCGAGGATGGAGAGCCGCCGGTGGGTCAGCGCGACCGTGCGGTCGGGGCTGATCCACACCCCCTGGTCGTCGGGGCCCCGGTGCGCCAGCGCGCCCAGCATCCGCTCCAGCACCCCGTCGCCCACGGCGGCCCGCGGCCCCGCGACGCCCGCGATCCCGCACATCAGCGGTTCGCTCCGGCCGGGGCCTCGGCGCGGGCCGCCACCGGCGCCGGGGCCGACGGGCGGGGCGCGCCCCGGCCGCCGGCCAGCGAGCGATACATCTCGGCCAGGTCGTGCAGGCGCGTGGACAGGTCGTACCCTTCCTCGATGGTGCGCCGCGCGGCGCGCGCCATCTCCTGCCGCCGCGGCTCGTCGGTGAGCAGCGCCACCACCGCGTCGGCCACGCCCTCGGGGGTGATCGGCACCAGCATCCCGTTCTCGCCGTGGCGGACGATGCGCCGGGCGTCGGGGTCGCGCTGGTCGGAGACGATGGGAGGAACCCCGCGCTCCATCGCCTCGAGGAGCCCGTAGTTGCAGAACACGTGGTCGGCGGGGAAGAGGTAGGCCTTGGCGCGCGCGAAGTGCGGCGCCACCTCGCTGGTGAAGGGGTGGATGTGCACGAACCCGCCCACCCCTTCGGCGTCGATCAGCGCGCGCACCTCGCGCTCGTGCTCGCCGAGCTCCGAGAAGAAGGGCGAGCGCCCCGCCAGGTCGGCCGCGCCCCCCACCAGGTGCAGCTCCGCGTCGGGAACCGCCTGGCGGATGCGGCGGGCCGCCCGCACGATCACCGGGAGGTTGCGGAGCGGGTGGAAGGTGTTCAGGAAGAGCACGTGGTTCCCGTCGCGCGCGTAGCCGGGCTCGGGGCCCACCGGGATCGCGTTGAGCCACGGCGCGGTGGGAACCCCCGGGCACTCCCTGCGCAGCGCGTCGAGGACCTTGAAGTCCTTGTAGATCACCACGTCCATCATGCGCAGCAGCACGCGCTCGAGCCGCTTGGTGGAGGTGGGGAGGTGGTCGAACAGCTCGGGGATCAGCTCGCCCCGGGCGATGCTCACCCGCGGAACCCCCCGCGCCGCGGCGTACGCCGCCATCGGGATCAGGAGGAAGGGGTGGATCGAGTTGTAGAGCTCGAGCACGTGGGGGCGCACCGCGTGGAAGGCGCGCACGAAGTCGCGCCAGTACCGCAGCGGAGACGCGCCGCCCCCGCGGGGGTTCACGGTGTAGCACACCCGGATCGGGAACTGCTCGCTGGTCTGGCGGGTGATCCCGCTGCGGTCGTCCACGAAGAAGGTGGCCTGCACCCCCGTGGCCGCCTCGAGCGCCGAGTAATGGCGCGCGACCTTCCCGCGCACGTGCTCCTCGCCCACCACCAGGAGCCGCGTGGGGGCGGCCTGCGCGGCGGCCCCCGGCATCCCCGCCCTCAACGGACCACCAGGCGCACCACCTCGAACGCCTCGGCCAGAGGTGCCCCGCACTGGACGCCGCGCACCAGCGCGAGCCCGCGGATGAAATCCTCCCCCGAGTACGTCCTGAAGCCCTGCGACTCGTAGCGCTGCAGCGCGTCCACCTTCCGCTTCAGCGTCGGCTCGTCGAGGGCGACGAACGCCGAGTGCTGGAAGGAGATGAGGTTCTGGGGGAGCTCGTAGCCCAGGATGGTGGCGTGCTTGAAGGCGCGGAACCCCTCTTCGTACACGGTGTGGTGGTCCTGGTGGGTGTCGAACGACGCGGGGACGAGCACCAGGTCGGGCGACAGCTCGCGGCGCATCCGCACGAACTCTTCCAGGATCTCCTGGCGGTGCGCGGGGAAGTGGCGGACCGGGTAGCGGCCCACGTGCACCCGCCCCGGGTCGATGCCGAGCGCGGCGGTGCAGGCGCGGCACTCCCGCTCCAGCACGTCGCTGGGGAACCCCGCGGGCACCGATTCCTCGCACCGGCTGAGCGCCACGTAGTGCACCTCGCTCCCGCCGTCGAGGAGGCGGGCGATGGTCCCGGCACAGCCGAACTCGTCATCCGTGTGCGCGCACAGCACCAGCGCGCGCCTGGCCCGATCGATCATGCTCCACCCGTTTCCGGCCCGCGGTCGGCGGCGCTCACGCCCCGTGGCGCCAGGGGCTTGGCGGGGTTGCCGACCACCGTGGCGCCCGGCTCCACGGGGCGGATCACCACCGCCCCCATCCCCACCACCGCCCCGTCCCCCACGCTCAGCTGGTTCATCACCGCCACGGTGGGGGCGATCCAGGCGTCGCGCCCCACGCGGGCGCTCCCGCCGAGCATGGCGTGCGCGATCACCATCGCGTTCTCCCCGATCACCACGTTGTGGGCCACGTGCACCAGGTTGTCGATGCGGGCGCCGCGCTCGATGCGCGTGTCGCCCAGCGACCCGCGGTCGATGCAGGTGTTGTTGCCGATCTCCACGCCCTCGCCGATCACCACCCGCCCCAGGTGGGGGAAGCGCACGTAGCGCCCGCTCGTCTCGTCGCGCTCGTAGCCGAACCCCGGCAGCCCGATGGTGCAGTTGCAGCCGATCCGCGTGCCGGCGCCGACCTCGGCGTTGGAGATGCAGCTGTTGGGGCCCACCACCACCCCCTCGTGCAGCACCGTGCGCGACCCGATCACCACGCCGGGGCCCAGGCTCACGCCGCGCCCGATCACGGCGTCGGGGGCCACGCGCTCTCCCTCCGCGGGCCAGCGCGTCTCGGCCAGGTCGCCGAAGAAGCGCTCCACCACGAGGGTGAAGGCGAGCTTGGGAACGTCGCACTCCACCACCGGGAGCGCGCCCGCGCCGGCCACCCCCCGCGGCGCGTTCAGCAGCGCGCCGGCGAAGCGCCCGGCGCGGGCGGGGTCGGCCGCGG
>DASWMA010000465.1:0-26235 GCA_036399995.1 Longimicrobium sp.
CTCGGAACTGCCAGCGAGACACACTGAGGAGGGGCAGCAGGGCGGCCAGATCGATCAGGACGAGATGCCGCTGGCGATGGCGGAGGCATAGTCCGACCATGGCTGGGCGGAAGACTGGAATAGAGCCTGGGTCGCCCAGAAGGAGCCGCCGGTCGATTTCCACGTCTGAAGGTTGGATGTCATCTTGCTCGGTGAGTACGTTGGAGGCGCGGTGTTGTCCATGGACTGGATCGGCAGAATGAAACCCTCTGCGCTGGACAGCCCGGTAGGTTGCTTGGCCGGGTCTTTCAGATGCGCGGCCAGATTGCTGGTCCACGTGGCCGGATCAGCGCCGCTCCCGCCGGAATAGGTCTGCAGGGTGATGCCGACCACCGGCTGAACGCCGTTGAGCCCGGAATACACGCTGCCGAGCGCGTCGAACCAGTCGGCGTGGTCAGCGTACGCACAGAAGGTGAACGGGTACTCGACTGCCGGGGACTGTTCGGTGCCGTGGTTGTAGAGCGCGACGACCAGGGCAGCCACGGCGGAGACCGGTGCGTCTTCGTTGTCCATGTCAAAACCGACCGACGTGATCTTGCTGCTGAGCCTGGAGAGCGAGGTCGCAAGCGCCGCCAGGTTCGCGATGAGGTTGGTGGCTGCCGTGCCGCCATTCGCGAGAATGGTGGTGATGTAGGTGAACGTGTTGCTCCCGGCCCCGCCGAGGGAGAGCCAGACCTTCGTGCAGTGCCCCTGGGTCACGCCGGCAACCACGACGGGGGCGAGGAGCTCGGCAGCGGCAGGGGTGACGGCACCATTGCTGGCAACGACGTTGCTGCCCAGGCCGTAATAGATGTCTCCGGTCGTGGCGTCATGGACGGTCAAGCTGAACAGGATGTAGTCCGTAGTGGCCGTCCCGGGGGCCTGCGCTGTCGTGTTCACGTTGGTCGTGGCGTCATCCAGCCCGTTGATGTACGCGCCGTTCATGATGGTCATGTTTGTCTCCTGAAGTCTGAAATGAATTGGAAGTGTGGTTCATCCCCGCGCATCAAAAATCGGTACGCATTTCCTCCTTCATCTGTAGGGACATTCGATCAACTCTCTGCCTCCCGAGCAGGATAGCTCAAACGAAACGCAAGGCAACGCTTTCGCATCGGCAGCTCGCCTTCGTACAACCGCGTTCTGCCAAGCCCAGGGCGGTGATCCATGGATCGGCAATCGGACCGCGTGCCAGATCACGCGCGGCGTCACTCGCGAACCTGCAGCGACGTCACCCGGCCGCCAGCGACGGCGCGAGGCGCGGGCCCAGCCAGACCAGCGCCAGGATCGCCACGTCTACCACGGCGCCGCGGAAGGCCATGCTCCAGTCCAGGCTGGTAAGCACCAGCGACACCAGGGTCGCCGGCACCAGCACCGCCGTCCATCCACCCCACCCGGCCAGCCAGCCGACCGCGGCCACCACGAACGCCGCCGCGGTGAGCCCCCAGAGCACGCCCACCACCGTCATCCCGCCGTCGCCCACGTCCAGGCGGCCGCCCAGCAGCGTGGTCCTGTACGGAAGCCCTTCGATCTCACCCAGGCGGCAGTAAGCCACGGTGCCCATCAGGTGGATGAGCCCGTGCACTCCCAGCACCACCGCCGCCGCGATCATCAGCATCTTCGGCATCTCGCCCTCTCCGGCTCCGGTGCAGCATGCGTCTGCCCGTCAGGTGAACGATGCCGCGACGAACGCGGCCGCGTATCCGGAAGTACAGCGGTGGTGTGTGGGAGAATCATCAACAGGCGGCGAGTAGTCCTCCGGGCACCGGTTCACCACCGCACCCAATCTCGCGTTTTCCGGGCTCCTGAAGCGCAAGCCGCCGGCGCCTGACGTTCATCCGAAGCGACGGTCCGCGCTGCGGCGCTCCAGCAGCAGCACGTCGCGCCAGGTGCCGCCCAGCCGGCCCAGCCGCTCGCGCCGGCCCACCACGCGGAAGCCGCAGCGCTCGTGCAGCGCCACGCTGGCCGTGTTCTCGGGGAAGATGCCGGCCTGCAGCGTCCACACGTCGTGCGCCTCGGAGCTCTCGATCAGCGCCGCGAGCAGCGCCCGGCCCACGCCGCGGCCACGGTACGCCGCGGCGACGTAGACGCTCACCTCCGCCACGCCGGCGTACACCGGCCGCGCGGAGACCGGACTCAGCGCCGCCCACCCCGCCACGCGCCCATCGTCGAGCGCCACGAGGCGCGAGTGCGTGTGATGCCCCGCGTCCCATGCGCTCCACTCCGGCGCCTCGGTCTGGAAGGTGGCGTTGCCGGTGGCGATCCCTTCCAGGTAGATGGCGCGCACCGCCTCCCAGTGCTCCGCCTCCATCGGCGCGATCGTGGGGTTCATCCCGCGGCGCGCGGGCGGAAGTCGCGGACCACGACGCGCCGATCCGGCTCCCCCAGGCCGGGGCGGGGATCGTTGGCCGAATCGCTCCACATCAGCTCGTCCCCCGTATCCCCCATCACCCACCGCGTGTGGCGGAAGGCGGCCGTTTCCCATTCGTGCCGCTCGATCGGGCGGGCCAGCTCGGCCTCCAGCCAGTCACACGCGAAGCCCGCAAGCGCCTCGGGCGTGTCGGCGCGCAGGGTGGCGGAACGTCGCGGGTCCGGCGGATCGGTGAACTGCGCCGTCGGGTCTTCGCCGACCACCACCGACGCGTAGTCGAAGCGCACCTGGTAGCTGAGCACGATGGACCCGGCATCTCGGTCCACCACGTCCACGCCCAGGCGGAGGAACGGGAGCCCGTCGTCAGGGAGCACGAACGCCTCGTCCGGGCGGACGCCGAGCGCCGCCCACTCCAGGGCACGCGCCCGCATCGCCTCCACGAACCGCCGCTCGACGTCGTCGCGGTAGTCGCCCATGTCGAACGGCGAATCCGGGTCCGCCCACCCGAACTCGGGAACCTCCCCTTCCTCCGTCATCCTCAAACTCCCGCCTGGGGTAATCCGACCGGCGTTCCGTCGACCCATGCACCGGCTCGGGTGCGCACGGACCCTGCGGCGTGTATACTTACGGCATCCACGGACCCCCGCCGCAAGGCGCAGCACAGGGACGCACACATGAGCATCGCCGAGATCTTCGAGACGCTGGAGTACGGGCCCGCGCCCGAGAGCGCATCGCCCGTCACGCGCTGGCTCGACGACCACGACCGCACCATGCGGGTGTACATCAACGGCGAGTGGCGCACGCCCGCCGGCGGCGAGTACTTCGACACCGCCAACCCCGCCACCGGCAAGCCGCTGGCCCGCCTGGCGCAGGCCGGCGCCGAAGACGTGGACGCGGCCGTCGCCGCCGCGCGCGCCGCGCTCCCCGGGTGGCAGGCGCTGGGCGGGCACGGGCGCGCGCGCTACCTGTACGCTCTCGCCCGGCAGGTGCAGAAGCACTCGCGCCTCTTCGCCGTCCTCGAATCGATGGACAACGGGAAGCCGATCCGCGAGAGCCGCGACATCGACATCCCGCTCGTCGCCCGGCACTTCTACCACCACGCCGGGTGGGCGCAGCTGATGGAGAGCGACGCCGAGCTGCGCGACACGGCGCCCGTGGGCGTGATCGGCCAGATCATCCCCTGGAACTTCCCGCTGCTGATGATGGCGTGGAAGATCGCCCCCGCGCTGGCGATGGGGAACACCGTGGTCCTCAAGCCCGCCGAGTTCACCTCGCTCACCGCCATCCTCTTCGCCGAGGTCTGCCACGAGATCGGGCTGCCGGCGGGCGTGGTCAACATCATCACCGGCGACGGGCGCACCGGGGCCCTGATGGTGGAGCACCCCGGCGTGGACAAGATCGCCTTCACCGGCAGCACCGAGGTGGGGCGCATCATCCGCGTGGCCACCGCGGGAAGCGGGAAGAAGCTGTCGCTGGAGCTGGGCGGGAAGAGCCCCTTCGTGGTGTTCGAAGACGCCGACCTCGACAGCGTGGTGGAGGGCGTGGTCGACGCCATCTGGTTCAACCAGGGGCAGGTGTGCTGCGCGGGAAGCCGCATCCTGGCGCAGGAGGGGATCGCCCAGCGGCTCACCGAGAAGCTGCGGGCGCGGATGGAGACGCTGCGCGTGGGCGACCCGCTCGACAAGGGCGTGGACATCGGCGCCATCGTGGCCCCGGTGCAGCTGCAGAAGATCCAGGAGTTGGTGCAGCAGGGGGTGGACGAGGGAGCGACGATGTGGCAGCCCAGCTGGAGCTGCCCGCAGGAGGGGTGCTTCTTCCCGCCCACGCTGTTCACCGACGTGTCGCCGTCGTCCACCATCGCGCAGGTGGAGATCTTCGGCCCCGTGGTGGTGGCGATGACCTTCCGCACCCCGGCCGAGGCGGTGGCGCTGGCCAACAACACGCCGTACGGCTTGGCCGCCAGCGTGTGGACCGAGAACATCAACCTGGCGCTCGACATCGCCCCCAAGGTCAAGGCCGGCACGGTGTGGGTGAACTGCACCAACGTGTTCGACGCCGCCAGCGGCTTCGGCGGCTACCGCGAGAGCGGCTATGGGCGCGAGGGCGGGCGCGAGGGGCTGTGGGAGTACGTGAAGCCGCGCTGGGAGGCCGAGGCCACGAAGACGACCGGCAAGCGCGAGAAGGCGAAGGCGCCGAAGGCCGACGACGCGCGCCCGAAGGTCCCCGGCCTGCCGCCGATCGACCGCACGGCCAAGCTGTACATCGGCGGCAAGCAGGCGCGGCCCGACGGCGGCAACTCGCTGGCGGTGCACGCGGCGAACGGCCGACTGGTGGGCGAGGTGGGGCTGGGCAACCGCAAAGACGTGCGCAACGCGGTGGAGGCGGCGCACAAGGCCGCCGGGTGGGCCAAGCAGACGGGCCACAACCGCGCGCAGGTGCTGTACTACCTGGCCGAGAACCTGGCGGCCCGCACCGACGAGTTCACCCGCCGCATCGGCACGCTCACGGGCGACGAGGACGGCGCCGCGCGCGAGGTGGACGCCACCATCCGCCGCCTGTACAGCTACGCCGCCTGGGCCGACAAGTGGGACGGCGACGTGCACCACACGCCCTTCCGGATGGTGACGCTGGCGATGAAGGAGCCGATCGGCGTCGTCGGCGTGGCCTGCCCCGACGAGGCGCCGCTGCTGGGCTTCGTGTCACTGGTGGCCCCGCTGATCGCGATGGGGAACGCGGTGGTGGCGATCCCGTCGGAGCGGTGGCCGCTGGCGGCGACCGACTTCTACCAGGTGCTCGACACCAGCGACGTGCCCGGCGGCGTGGTCAACATCGTCACCGGCAAGCGCGACGAGCTGGCGCAGACGCTGGCCGCGCACGACGACGTGGACAGCATGTGGTACTTCGCCGGGGCGGAGGGGAGCGAGATGGTGGAGCGCCTGAGCGCCGGCAACATGAAGCGCACCTGGGTGGACTACGGCCACCGGCGCGACTGGCTGAGCCTCGAACAGGGTGAGGGCGCCGAGTTCCTGCGCGAAGCCACGCACGTCAAGAACATCTGGGTGCCGTACGGCGAGTGAGGAAGTGCTAGGTGCTAGGTGCTAGGTGCTAGGTGCTAGGTGCTAGGTGCTAGGTCTGAGGCAGCGAGCGGCCGGAGCGTGGATGCGCTCCGGCCGCTCGCGTTGAGCAATCCCTTCCCCTTCTGCCGCTGCGGTTGAAGTCCGCGAAGGCGGACTGCGTGCCGTTGTAGCCGCGACGCCGCGACTTCAGTCGCATCTTTCCTCTGGCGCCGCCCCGGACGGCTACGCCGGCATCAGGCTGGTCAGGCGCTCGGGCTCTTCGCCCAGCCATTCGACGTTGGTGGCGGTGGAGTCGAAGATGGAGGAGGTCTTGAAGGGCTCGTACTCGCCGGAGCGGGCGGCGTGGGCGGTCTTCGCCAGCAGCGCCTTGCGCTCGTCGTCGGCCAGCGGCGTGAAGCCGGTGGCGGCGGCGATCGCCTGGTCCAGGATCTCCATGCTGTCGCAGCCGGTGATCACCACGCTGGTGGGGAGGCTCAGTGTGTAGCGCAGGCATTCGGCGGCGGTCACCGTGCCGGAGCGCAGGATGATCCCGTTCGCCAGGCTCTTCATCCCCAGCACCCCCACGTTGCGGCGCACCAGCTCGGGAAGGACCAGCTTCTCGAAGCTGCGGTAGTGCGCGTCCATCACGTTCAACGGCATCTGCACCGCGTCGAAGGTGAAGCCGTGCTCGCGCGCCACGTCCAGCGTGTGCAGGTGGATGTGCGGGTCCTTGTGCCCGGTGAAGCCGATGTAGCGCAGCTTCCCCGCCTCTTTCGCCTCGAGCAGCGCCTCGTTCGCGCCGCCTTCACGGAAGATGCGGTCGGCGTCTTCGTAGCGGATCACCTCGTGGTGCTGCACCAGGTCGATGCAGTCGGTCCCCATCCGCTTCAGCGACTCGTCGAGTTGCTTGGCGGCGGCCTCTTTCGAGCGGCCGTCGATCTTGGTCATCAGCAGCACACGGTCGCGGTAGCCGTCCTTCAGCGCCCGGCCCATCCGCTTTTCGCTGGCGCCGTCGTTGTAATCCCACGAGTTGTCCATGAAGTTGATCCCGCGATCCACCGCCGAGCGGATGATGCGGATGGCGAGATCCTCGTCCACCGTCTTCAGCCCCAGGTGCCACCCGCCCAGACCGATGGCCGACACGCGCTCACCCGTGTGCCCCAGCGTGCGGTAGGGCATTGCGTCTGGACCGCTTGGGGGCATGGCGGCGCTCTCCTGGCGTGGGTGAATCGGGCGGATGACGACGCGCGTCTCCACCCCGGTCCTGTTGCCAGAACCGGTCCATGCGGAGTGCAACGGATGTGGGACGTCGGGGGGAGAGGGAGCGGTGGAGGACGGAGCGGCGGGGGCGTTCCGGAGATCGGCTAGAAGTCGAGGCTGTCGTCCGCCTCGTCGTCGCCGCCGGTGTCGTAGAGGTTCTCGATCACGTCGATGGTGAAGCTGGCGGAGGTGCCGCGGGGCCGCTCCAGCACGTAGCGCACGAAGTCGGGGAGGGGGAGCGCGTCGTGGGCGCCGCCGTTCTCGCTGACGCGGAAGGTGCGCTGGTACTCGGCGGGCGTGGAGTCGTACACGCGCTGCACCAGCTCCAGCAGCGCGCCGTCGATGTCGGCCAGCCGGTGCTCCAGCTCGCTCTTGGCCTCCACGAAGCGCTCTCCCGCCGCGGCCGCGGCCTGGATCGCCGCGGCCAGCTCGTCGTCTGCCGTGTTGCTCGTCTTGCGCGTCGCCATCGTCCGCCCGCCGTACGGGTTCGCACCGCCTGAGTGCAGATCGTGCGCCGTGGTGTTCCGCCGGTGGCGCGTGGGGAGCGGTATGATACGGCGTGGTGTCCGGGTTGTTCAACCCCGCTCGACAGCAACCGGGTGCGCGGGCGCGGGCGGGCGATTAAAATCGCGGCAACGACTACACGAAGTCCGCCTGCGCGGACTACCGGCGCCGGTGTGGCCGCAGTGATGGTGCACGGATGCCCGCTTTGGTCCCACATCCCATTCGTCGATTCTTCTCGAAAGCCCCGATGATCTGGTACGCGCTGGACCTGCTGGGCGTGGCCGTGTTCGCCATCAGCGGCGCGCTGGCGGCGGGGCGAAAGAGCCTGGACCTGCTGGGCGTGGTGGTGGTGGCGACCGCCACGGCGGTGGGCGGCGGCACGCTTCGCGACCTGCTGCTGGACCGCCACCCGATCTTCTGGATCGACGACCCCGCCTACCTGGCGGTGATCGCGAGCGGCGCGCTGCTCACCGTGGCCTGGTCGCGCGCGCGGCGGCCGCCGGGGAGCGCGCTGCTGCTGGCCGATGCGCTGGGGCTGGCGCTGTTCACCATCAGCGGCGCGCAGATCGCCGAGGCGGCCGGGGTGCCCGCGGCGCTGGTGGTGGTGATGGGCGCGCTCACCGGCACGGCGGGCGGCGCCGTCCGCGACGTGCTGACGGGCGAGATCCCGCTGATCCTGCGCCGCGACGTCTACGCCACCGCGTCGATCCTGGGGGCGTGCGCGTACCTGGCGCTGCAGGCGGTGGGGATCGACCGGCCGCTGGCGGGCGTGGTGGGGATGGTGGCGGTGGCGGTGCTGCGGATGGCCGCCATCTACCGCGGCCTGCACCTGCCCGTGTTCAGCCTGGCCGACAAGCCGGACGAGAGCGAGTCGCGAGAGGGGAAGGATCAGTAACGGCGGTTGATTCCCGGCTTCGTTCCCCCACCGCCTCCGCACCGAGCGGCGTGAATTGGCACGCGCTATGCATGATCTCCCAAACGCGGGGAGGCCGTCTGGGTGGGGCGGCTGATCCGTGTGGACGGGCGGGGGAGTGCGAGTCTTACTCGCGCTCCCCCGTATCTTTTTAGTGCCCAGTGCTCAGTGCCCAGTGCCCAGTGCCCAGTGCCCAGTGCCCAGCCCAGTTTGGCGCCGCGGACGCACTCACCGCTCAGCACCTAGCACCTAGCACCTGGCACTCAGCACTTCTTTATCTCCGTTCCAGCGCGCTCAGCAGCTCGTCCATCGCGATGGAGCAGCCGCGGGCCTCGGCGCCCTGCGCACGGCCGAGCACGCGGAAGCCGGCCGGCGTGGTGAAGCCCAGGTCGGCGGTCTGGATCGCCATCACCGAGTTGAGGTTCGCCAGGTCGTAGTGGCGCAGCACGCCGATCTCGCCGTGCGGGAGGGGATCGAGCGTCTCGGGATCGGCGGCCTGCGTGCGCACCCACGCGGGGCCCACGTGTAGCCGCTGGCCCGGCGGAAGTGCGCTCCCCGCCACGCCGTCGTAGAACTGCGAGCTCATCTCCGTCATCCCGTACTCGTTCACGCACCACGCGGGCGCGATCCCCAGCCGGTCTTCGATCGTCGCGTACAGCTCGTCGCGCGTGACTTCGCGCGAACGGCCCTTGAAGCCGCCGGTGTCCATCACCCGCGAGCCCGCCGGCAGCCGGTAGCGCTCACCGGCCGCGGCCAGCGCGTCGAGCCAGTGCACGAACGCGAACGCCGTCCCGGGGATGCAGACGGGCGTGCCCTCCCCCTCGGCGGTGCGCAGCGCGTCGCGCAGGCGCTCGTGCGCGATCCCGCCGTCGGCGCTCACGAACCAGCCGCTCCCCGGCGCGCCGAAATCACGCATCACCTCGCCGATCATGTGCGAGAGCGACGAGTCGGCCAAGTCATCGGGGGAGGGGACGAGTGAGACGATCACCGGGCGCGCGCCGTCCGGCAGCAGGTGCGCGGCGAAGCCGGCGCGCAGGGCGGCATCGTACAGCGCCAGGTCGGCCACATAGTGCGTGCCGCGCCGCTCGCGCCCCTGCGTGGTGCCGCTGGTGCGGAAGACGGCGGCCGCGGTGGCCGGATCGCCGCAGACCAGCGCCGCGGCCTTGAACGCGTCCGTCGGCACGGCGGGGATGTCCGTCCAGCGCGCGACGGACTCGGGCGTGGCGCCGCGGCGGCCGCAGTAGGCGCGGTACGGGGCGTTGCAGGTGTACTGGTGCGCGAACACCGCCCGGGCGAGCGCGTCGAACTCCGCGTCGTCGGGCGGTGCGTGCGCGCCGCGGGCGATCACCCCCAGCAGGCGCGATTGAAGGTCGGCGGTGTCGGTCAACGTCGGCGAATCATCTCATCGTCGAGGGAGCGGGGGAGGTGCAGGGCGCCGGCATCGCGCCCTCTCCGGCCGCCTGGGGGCGTCCACCTCTCCCGTACCGGGAGAGGTTGGCGGCGTCCAGATCTGCGCAGGAGGCAAAGCGCGGTGGGGCGGCAGGCTGTTCCCTGTCCCCTGTCCCCTGTCCCCTATCCCCTGCAGTTCCTACCAGCCCTCGCGCTCGCGCAGGCCGGTGACGTGCGCCACGTGGTGGCGCGAGTGCCAGGCGTACAGGCCCAGGTTCTGGTCCACCCGCAGCACGCCCCACTCCGGGTGGCGGAAGGTGCGCGCCCACTGCTCGTCGGTCAGCGCGCGCAGCAGCAGCACCCAGCGCTCGTGCAGCGCGTCGACCAGCGTGAGGCTCGTCTCCACGGGCGTGATCCGGGCGTCGGGGAGCCTGGCCCACTCGGCTTCCTCGTACGTCTTGATCAGCGGCGTCTCTTCCGTCAGCGCCAGCTTCAAACGGATGAACGCGTTCATGTGGCTGTCGGGGACGTGGTGGATCACCTGCCGCACCGTCCACCCCTCGGGGCGATAGGGGGTGTCGAGCTGCCCCTCGCTCAGCCCCTGCACCGCGGCGCGCAGCTTTTCGGGCATCGCGGCGATCTGGTCGATCCACTCCGCCCGCTGCTCGGCGCTGATCTGGGCCGGCGGCGTGTACTTTCCCACCGGGTAGCGCAGGTCCTCCACGACTGTAGCCATCGCGTGTCTCCCGTTGTCCGATGTAGGGTGCTGCCATCCGCGCGACAACGTACGGTCGCGCGCGGGCGGGCGCGAGGCGGGTGGGATGAACCGGCGGAAAGCCGGGGCCGCCCGGCCGGTTCTTCACGTCATGCGCCGCGGGAACGCCGGGATGCGTGAGGGATGCGCGCCCGAAGGGCCGGGACGCCGCCGCGCCGTGACGGACGTCGTGGGAGCGGCCGGATGGCTGGCGCGGCGGTGGCCCGGCGCGGTTGGGCACAGTCGTACCGTGCCCTACCGCGCGCGCAGCCCGGCCCGGAGCGCAGCGGAGGGACACGCCCGCATCCCGCAGTTCCAACGGCAGGAACGCGAACGGGCCCGGCGCAACGATGCGCCGGGCCCGTCGTCGATCCCGCCGATCCGGAAGCTACCGCTTGTAGCTCGCCAGCAGGTTGCCCAGGTTCTGCTGCACGCCGCGCGCGCCGCTGGTGCCCGCGCCGTTGTACAGGAAGCTGAACACCACCAGCTCGCCGTCGGCCGTCTTCACGTACCCCGACAGCGTGCGCACCTGGCGGATGTAGCCGGTCTTGGCGTGCAGGTTGCCGGCGGCGGGCTGGCCCACGTACATCCGGTTCAGCGTGCCCCCCGGCTGCCCGGCCACCGGCAGCGACTCGTGGTACAGCTGCGACCAGGGCTGCTGGTGCGCGAAGTTCAGCGCCTGCACCAGGGCGAACGCGCTGCTCCGGTTGTCAGCCGAGAGCCCCGAGCCGTCGGCCTGCCAGATCTGTCCCTGCGGGATCCCCACCTGGCTGTTGAAGAACTGCGCCGACGCCTGACCGCCCTTCTGGAAGCTCGACTGCCCCGCCGCCTTGGCCACCGCCGCCTTCCAGAAGTGCTCGGCGAAGAAGTTGTCGGAGTGGCGGTTGGCCTGGGGGATCATCTCGCCCAGGGTGATGCTGTAGTGGCGGTGCACCAGCCTGGCGCCCTGCGGCGTCATCCCCAGCCGCACCGCGCCGGCCACGGTGATCCCCGCCTCCTGCAGCGCCTGCCGCAGCGCCGAGGGCGCCAGCAGCGCCGGCTCATTGGCGCCCACGCCGTAGCGGCTCCCGCGCCCGCCGGCCGCCCCGCGCACGATGATGGTGTCGTTGTCGGGCTTGCGCACCGCCACCGCCCGCCCGCTGCGCCGCGTCCACACCACGGGGATCGCGGCCTGCCGCGGGAAGGTCTGCACCTGCCCGCCCTCGAACTCCACCCACAGCATGTTGCGGTTGAAGGGCATCCCGCTGGTGGTGGGCGCGTACTGCGCGGCGCCGTTCCCCGTGTCCTTGGGCCAGTTGGGCCCGTAGCGCGGCCCCTCGTCGATGCTGGCGTCGCCGATGATCCCGCCCTGCACCTGCGTGACCCCCTTCTTCTTGAGCGCGTCGGCCATGATGCGCAGGCTCTTCATGGGGTCGCGGTCGTACGAGGGATAGCCGAACGCCGGGTCGCCCGAGCCGCGCAGCACCAGGTCGCCCGCCACCACCCCGCCCTGGATCGGCCCGGTGGCCAGCAGGTCGGTAGCGAAGCGGTACTCCGGGCCCAGCGCCTCCAGCGCCCACACGGTGCTGTACACCTTGTTGTTCGACGCGGGGACCATCGCCTTGTCGGCATTGATGGCGAACAGCGTCTGCTGCCGGTCGACCGACCACGCCATCACGCTCCACCCGCCGGCCGCGCCCACCATCGCCTCGGCCTGCGCCTGCAGCGGCCCCCCGGCCGTGGCGGCGGCCACCGGCACGTGGCGCACCGCCCGCTCGGGGGTCGAGGCGGCCACCTCCTCGGCGGCGCGCATGCGGGCGGCGTCGTCGATGGCGTTGGCGCGCGTGCCGTAGACGGCCAGCCCGCCCGAGGCCATGGCCACCAGCAGGCCGGTGGAAAGGATCAGGGTGCTGCTCGGCTTCATCGGGTGGTCCTTCAACGGGGAAATATACCAGGGCGGCGCGGCCTCAGGCCGGCACCACCCGCGGTTGCGCTTCGGCCGGCACCGCCGCCGCGGCTACTTCGGGGCTCACCGGCACCGCCGGCGACGGCGCCACCTCCATCGCGTGCGCGCCGCGCGCCTCTGCCAGCTCCTCCAGCATCATCTGCTGCAGCCGGAAGCTCGATCGGGTGTTCTCTTCCATGTCCATCAGCAGCTCGAACAGCCCGGCCGCGGCGAACAGCACCACCGTCAGCACGATGGAGCCCACGAACAGCACCATGTTCTCCGAGGTGTTGCCGCGCCCGCTCCCCAGCCCGGCGAAGAAGACCAGCGCGCCCAGCATCAGGATGATCACGCCCAGGAAGCGCATCACGTTCAGCAGGATGCGGAACGATCCGTAGCGCTGCTCCACCCCGGCCAGCCGGCGGGGGGCGCGGCGCTCCTTGAGCAGGGCCGAGCACTTGGGGCACCGCTCCACGGTGGGGTCGTCGACCGTGGTGCCGCACTGGGTGCACTGGACGGGTTTGCTGAACAGATGAAGGCTCATGAGGCCGCCGTTGGTTCGCGTGTGCCCGGGCCCCGCGCCGCGTTTCCGGGCGCGGGGGCCACGGGCTGTCTGGTACTCCGAGTTCCCGGTTACGGGAGCAACGCGCGTGCCACCGAAACCGTTGGAAGCGCCAGTTTTACGCACTCGTTGCGGAACCTTTGCCCCTGGCGGCCGGGGGGGTGTGGAAGAGCCTGTGAAACCGCGGCTTTCGGGGGTGTCCCCCGCGGCGGGGATTGCACCGTATCGGCCGACGCCGTTCTGATCCCCAGCAATGAAAATCTCACGCAGAGCAGCAGAGAAACAGAGAAAAACCACTTGCTCTCTGCTCCTCTGCTGCTCTGTATATGGAGACATGTCGTGTCGATCCGTCCCTCACCCCTCCAGGTCGCACCAGCGCAGCAGCGCCCGCAGCGGCGGCGATCCGTCGTGATGCCACCAGGGCGGCGGCCACGCCATCTCGCCGATCCGCGCGATCCGGCTGGCGCCGATCCGCCCCAGCGCCGCCGCGAGCACCGCCGTCTCCTCCGGGCCCGCCGCCACGCCCACCGTCTGCAGCACGTCGCCGTACTCTGCCACCAGCGCGGGGATCTCGGCCAGCGACGCCACCGGCTTCACCCGCACCACGCGGTTCAGGCAACTCGCCTCGAAGGCGGGCTCGGGGTCGTGGATCACCGTCCACGCCGTCCCCTTCGCCGACGCATGCAGCTCCACCCCCGGCTCGAACTCGGCCTGCCCCCGCAGCTGCCGGATCGCCGACGCCTCGCCGGGGCTCAGCGACCCGCGCGGAAGGTCGTGCTCCACCGCCTCCATCTCTCGCGCCAGCAGCGCCGCCCACTCGCGGGGAGACACGTCGCCACCCGCTTCCACGTAGAAGACGTGCGGCGACACGCACCCCTGCTGGTCGAAGGTCGACGCGTCGAGCGCCGCCCCCCGCGCCACCTCTCCGGCCGCCTCCTCCGTCAGCCCCGCCCGGCCCACCACACCGAACGAGAGTCTGGGCCCGTAGCCCAGGAACCGCGCACCGGGCGGCGCCTGCTCGCGGATCGACTCCACCGCGCCCCGGCCGCCGTAGACGATCACCGCGTCGGCGTGCTGCAGCGCGGCGCGCTCCATCTGCTCGTCGCCGCCCGACCAGTAGGTCACGGCCAGGCAGGCGCCCAGCTCCGCATCCTCCTCCGCCACCCCGCGGGCGAACAGCGCGGGGAGGAGCGGCTCGCCCATCGCCGTCTTCCCCAGCGACGCCGACTTCACCAGCAGCGCGCGCACCAGCGAGGTGACCGCCACGCCGGGCACGTTGCCGCTGAACACGTGCGTCGCCAGCCGCGGCCCCAGCGCCATCGCCCGGCCGCGCCCGTGCGCCGCCGGCGCGAAGCCGTCCAGCACCCGCGCGTCGCCCAGCTCGGCGGACAGGAGCTCGCGCAGCCGGTCCGCGCGCCAGTCGGCGGCCATGCGGTCCAGCACCCGCCGGATCATCGCCGGCGAGTAGTGGGTGATGGCGGGCAGCGCCCGCTCCGCCGTCGCCCGCAGCGGGTCGGCCGGGTCCAGCAGCCGGTGGGCCACGCGGCCGATCACCTCCACGATCTCCGCCACCGGCCGGTCGGCCAGCCACCGCTCGCGCGCCTGGGCCAGCGCCCGCACCTGGTCGCGCAGCAGCGCGGGCGTCAGGCGCGGCACGCGAAGCTCGAACGCGCTCTTCCCCTTTCCGAACGACCAGGTGGTCGTCGGTACGTTCTGCAGGCCGGGAAGGTGGAACGCGTCGATCATCTCGGGAACGGCAGTGCGAAAGTGCGAGAGTACGAAAGTGCGAAAGTCCGTTCGGCGCGGACACCGACGTCACGGCGGAAAGCTACCACCCGCCGCAGCCGGAAGCACGGCGGCGCCGGAGCGGGCATGCGGTCACATGTCTTGACGAGCCTTTCGCGTCCGAAGATATTCCGAAGTGATGGGCGTGTCAGGATTCGTCCGCAGGAGAAAAGGGGATGCGGCCACTGTATCGTGAAGACAAGGCGACCCAGGCAGCCGCCCGGCTTTTGAAGCTGCGCGGCGGCAGGATGAGCCATCTGAAGCTCATCAAGCTCCTCTACCTGGTCGAGCGCGAGGCGCTGGCCCGGTACGGTGCGCCGCTGTCGTACGATACCTACGTCTCCATGCCGCACGGGCCGGTGGTGAGCTCGACGCTCGACCGGATCAACACCGGTGAGGCGTACCGGGGCGGGTACTGGGATCAGCACATCGCGCCCAAGGTCGACAACGAGGTCGCGCTCCGGAACCCGGCCGTCATCCCCGAGGACCAGCTGTCCGCGGCCGAGCAGGGCCTCATCGACGAGATCTTCCGCAAATACGGCCACCTGGACCGCTGGAAGCTCGTGGAGCTGACGCACAGGCTTCCCGAGTGGACCGACCCCCAGGGCTCCTCCATTCCGATCTCCCCCGACGAGATCCTCCGCAGCGAGGGGTACTCGGAGGAAGACATCGAACAGATCAAGGCGGAGTGGGAGGAAGCGGCATACGCGAGAAGCCTTTTCGCGTAGACCGGTCACGTGCAGGCGGGAGACACTTTCCTTCTGACCGGCGGCAGGATCCCGACGCCGCACCTGTGGGTGATCCTCTGGGGACCCGCGGGTGCGGCGCACGCCTGTCTGGCGGTGTTCCTCACCACCCTCAGGGCGCACTCCGACAGAACCTGCATCCTGGCGGCGGGCGACCATCCTTTCGTCCGTCATCCCACCAGCGTCGCGTTCCGTGACGTCCAGCGCTTCACGAAGGAGAGGCTGGACGAGCTGGTCGCAAACGGCACGGCCAAGCCGCGGCAACCGGTCGACCCCGCGGTTCTCGAACGGCTTCGCGCAGGCTTTTTCGCGTCGGCCCACACGCCGAACGCGATGGTGACGATCGCACAGGCGGAATTCGGCGCCGTCCCTCCGGCACGTTGAGCAGGGGGCGGCCCCGTCAGGACACTGGTGCGGATGCAGGTGCAAGCAGAGAGGGCGGGCTCACCATCGAGCCCGCCCTCTTGCCACATCAAGCGCACCGGCGCACCTGTTCGCCGTCTACAGGAAATCCCAGAAGCTCGGGTTCGCCTCGATCATCACCTCCCATCGGCCGCCGGAATTCAGGCCGCGGGCCACGTCCACGCGCAGGATGTCGTAGAAGATCCCGACGCCCGCGCCCACGCTGAACTTCGGCGCGCTCATCGGCGCGGCGCCCCAGCGGGCCAGCGCGTCCTGGCCCGGCCCGCCCACGTCGGCCCACCCCGCCGCGCCCAGCAGCCGCCCGCGCAGCCACGGCGAGCGCACGTCGGCCGAGAACGTGGTGCGCAGCGTGGCGAAGCGGTCGCCGCCGTACGCGCGGAAGGCGTACCCCGGCACCGTGCCGCGCCCGCCCACCAGGTACAGCGCCTGCGCCGGCAGCGTCCCCGCCGCGGCGCCCGCGCTCAGCGCCGTCTCCAGCCGCGCGTCGCCCGGAACCCAGCGGCGCGTCATCCCCACGTCCACCCGCGGGCGGACGAAGCCGAAGCCCGCGTCGTCGCCGCTGCCCACCGGCGTCTCCCGCGGGTACAGGTGCCCGCCGTCGGCGCCCATACTCGCGTTCCACGCCACCGCCTTGCCGGAAGGGGAGGCGCGCGAGAGGAAGACCGCGCCGCCCATCATCACGCCGTCGTCGATCGGCCGCACCGGGCGGAAGTCGCCGAACGCGCTCCCCGCCGTCTCCAGCCCGGCGCTGCGCTGGTCCTCGCCGCGCGCCGTGAACGTCCCCGTCCATCCCGCGAACACCGGCCGGCGCAGCTCGAGCCGCGCGCCGGTGGCGTAGAACAGGTCGCTGTAGTCGCGCCCCGCCAGCGCCGACGAGAAGGTGTTCATCGCCCCCGAGATCACCGGGCCCACGGCCACGTCGCGCGGCTGGTTCAGGTACCCCGAGCCGGAGATGCGGAAGCCGGGGCGGGTGAGCGCCGCGTCGCCGCGCACCAGCGGGTGCATCGGCCCGAACGCCCAACCGCCGTAGATCCCCAGCGCCACCTGCTCGCGCGGGCTCGAGCGCACGCCGAAGCCCACGGCCAACCCCTCGGCGCGGTTGTAGCGCGCGATGGTGCTGGCGGCGGGCACGTCCACCCGCGTGGAGGGAAGGCCGCTCAGCGCGCGCTCGCGGATCAGCTCGGCGGCCTCGCGGCGCACGTCGCCCAGCTCGCGCTCGGGGCCGATCCCCTGCTCGCGCAGCTCGGCGTCGATCGGCTGCTCGAAGGTGAAGCGGCGCGCCTGCGTCATCGGCACCGCCACCACCCGCGGGCCCTGGAAGCGCCAGTCGGGGAGGTTCTGGTTGAAGCGGTAGCCGTTCACCGTCATCGTCCCGCGGATCACCCCGCCCGCGGGAAAGCCCAGCTCGGGAAGCTGCCGTCGGATCTCCACCTGCTGGCGGTTGGGAAGCCAGAAGCGGCCCTTCCACAGCCCGTTCTCCAGCGAGATGTTGATGTAGTCGAGCTGCCGGTCCACGTAGCTGCTGCGGGTGAAGGTGAACTCCATCCGCACGATGTCGCCCTGCCGCTGGTCCACGTAGATCGAGCCCACCAGCGCGTGCTGCGACGCGTCCTTGGGCCGCACGTCCACCCGGTACACGCGCACCGGCTCGCCCGCGCCGGGCACGCGGATGGCCAGCGAGTCCGACAGGCGGTAGTCGTAGAACCCGGCCCCGCGCGGCGCCGCCGGGTGCAGCACGTCGCTCACCTCGTCGCCGTCGCCGATGCGGATCAGGTCGCCGAAGTTGTCCTGCACCACGGCCAGGTGGTCGAGGTGGTAGTGGATGTTGGTGGGGAGGCTCTTCCGGTCGCGCAGCCCCACGATCACCTGCTTGGTCTGGTTGGGGGCCTTCCAGAACACCTGCAGCGCCACCTGGTCGGTCTTCACCAGGGTGCGCTCGTTGATGTCGCGCCGGTCGAGGTAGAAGTAGATGTAGCCGCGCGCGTCGGCCTGGTAGTCCACCATCCCCGTGTCGGTGAGCGCCTGGGTGCGGCGCGTCTGCGCGCGCTGCACCAGGTCCAGCGCGCGGGGGGTGTTCCAGGCCGGCTCCTGCGCGGCCGCCGGCGAAACCATCACGGCCGCCAGCGCGGCGGCCCGCAGCAAGGTGCAAACGCTCATGAACCAATGATATCGTGGGCCATGCCCTGAACGGAACCGGGCCCGCGGCGCGCCGGGACCCGGTTCATCCTTTACTCACCGCCACGCGGCTCCGCCGCCAGCCCGCGAACGGCTCACGGGCAGGCGCCCACCGCGAACACGCCCGTCAGGCTCCCGGCGATCCGGTCCTGCAGCCCTTCCTGGGTGATCCCCGCCGCGCGGGCGTAGTCTTCACGCCGCACGTTGTACCCCGTCACGCCCACCGAGGTGAGGCGGCGGGGGTTGTCGGAGAAGCTCAGCAGCAGCTGCCCCGGCAGCAGCAGCTCGCGCCGAGTCTCGCTGGTCGACTCGTCGGGGATGCTCAGGACGATCTCGTCCACGCCCAGCCCCACGGTGCCGCGCAGGTCCTGCGTGAAGGCGTCGCTGCGGCGCGTGTAGAGCAGCTGGTACGACGCCGACTGCCCGCTGAGGGTGAGCGACGGCGGCTGCTTGGGCGCGGGCGGCGAGGGGTGCACCACGAACTGCAGCAGGTTCGCCGCCGGCAGCGCGTTCTGCACCGGGGTGAAGCGCAACGAGCAGAGGTTGTACACCCCCTGCACGTCGGCGGGTGTGAGCCGGGGTGGCGTGGTGGTGCCCCCGCCGCCGTCGCAGGCGGCCGCCACGGCGATGGCGGCGAGCGGAAGCACGCGGGCGAGCAGGGACTGCGGCATCGTCATCAACTCCACGGTGTGTCGGGAAAGCCGGTCGGGCAGGTTCACCCTCCGTTTACCCTCGCGCGCCCGCGAGGGTTTCAATCAATTCCGCTGGCCGAGCCGCGGAGGAGCGTGTAAGCCATAGGCGACATCCGTACGAATGTCGCTTATGGCTTACATCCGACGACTTTGGAATCACACCGGTGAGGAGCACTTCGTCGCTCCTCACCGGTGGTGCGTCACGGTCAGGAACACGTCGTACAGCGCGTGCGTCCACGCCGCGATGCCGAAGCCGCGGGCGATGAACAGCGCATTCAGCGCCAGCCCCGCCACGAAGCGGAACATGAACGACCACGCCTGGAAGCTCTCGCCGTACGGGCCGATGTAGTGGAACGCGGAGAAGACGATCGCCGCCAGGAGCGCCGCGTAGATCCGCGCCGATTTCTTCCCCAGCCCCGACGAGAGGAACACCGCCAGCAGCCCGCCCACCAGCACCACGCGGAAGAGGAGCTCTTCGTACAACCCGGCGCCCAGCGACAGCACGATCCCGTCGAACAGCGGCAGGCGGGTCAGCACGCCGGTGCCCTGCGAAAGCTGGGCGCCGCCCATCAGCCACTGCGTGAGCGTGCCCACCACGATGCCGAAGAGGAGCGCGTACACCACGCTCTCGGCCGCCATTCCCACGAACACGCCGCCCTGCAGCGGCACCTTCTCGCGCCGCCGCTCCATCACGATCAGCACGATGGCGATCACCGCCAGGAGGGCGGTGAACCCCAGCGTGCCGCGCACGCCGCCCACCGCCAGCACGCTGCGCAGCAGCACGTCGGCCCCGTTGCGCAGGCCGCCGCTGTTGCTGCTGATCATCCGCGCCCCCACTTCGTAGGCCACCAGCAGCGGGAGGACGAAGAGGAGCGAGTAGGTGTGCTTGCGGGTGAGCTGAAAGTAGCGTTGCATTGGGCTGAAGTGCGGCCGCGGGCGGCGTGTGGCCTGGCGATTGCTCATCACGGCCCCAACACGGGCCGCTGCTGGCATTTAGAACGCTGGCACGCGGCCGAAAGTTTCGCCAGCGGGTAGGGATGACGGTGAGGAGATCCGGATCGCGCGGCAGGTGGAGCAGGGGACGGTGGCGGCTGGCCGCCGCGGCGGCGCTTTCGGCGCTGGCCGGGGCGTGCGGCGTCTTCCAGCGCGACACGCCGGAGACGCCGGCGCAGATCACCGCGCGGCAGACCGACGACGCGCGCATCCTGCGCGAGGTGGAGGTACGCCTGGCCGCGGAGCCCTCCATCGGCGCGGGTCGCGTGCGCGTGGCGGTGGAGCGGGGCGAGGTGGGGCTGTTCGGCGCCGTCAGCGGCCTGGGCGCGCTGCGCTGCGCCGAGCGCAACGCCGAGCTGGTGCACGGCGTTCGCCTGGTGATCAACCACATGGTGCTGGACCCCGGCCCGCGCGAAGTGCGCTGCCTGGCGCCGCGCGCCCTCGCCGCCCCCGTGTCCCCCGCCGGCTGACGGACCCGGCGATGGCGACGAAGCTCGACAAGCCGCTCCGCCGCGAGCTGGACGTGGACGGCACCGCCTACGTCCTGACCGTGGGCCCCGACGGGCTGCACCTGGTGAAGAAGGGGAAGCGGAAGGGGATCGACCTCACCTGGCACGACATCGTGAGCGGCGACGCGGCGCTCGCCTCCGCGCTCCAAGCCTCGCTCGAAAAGCTCCCCGAATGAAACGCCGAGTGCCAAGCACGTTCACTCAGCACTCAGCACTCAGCACTCAGCACCTGGCACCTTCAGTACCCGATCCCCGTCTGCGGCTGATCCGGGCAGTCGCTGCCGCAGCTCAGGATCGGGCACTCCGACTGGTTGCTCATGCACGGCTCGGTGCACCCCGAGTCGCGCCCGGCCGGCACCAGCTCGCCCCCGATCACCGCACGCGCGCCGTGGATGGTGCCGCGTCCGGCGGGGGCAGTGGCCGTGCGGAACGTCTCCACGCGCAGGGCCTCGGGATCCAGCTTCAGCTTGCGCATCCTTCTCTCCAGTCGATTGGGTGATGGTCCCGTCCCGCGGCCGTTTGGGATCGGGGGTGATGGACGGCGGGCGATCGCCTCGTCACGAGAGGGGCAGGAGGTGCGAGGCGGTGCTGGAGTGTAGGGCCGCGCGTCGGGAAAGGGAAGCGGCCCACGATACGGCGGGAAGCGCGGTTGATGGATGGCGGATGCACGGCAGCGGTGAGCGCTCCGATCAATAGTCCGGCGGACCGCGCGGAGCGCGAAGAGGGTGACCGAAGCGCGGGAACGCGTTAGACTTCCGGTCGTTCCCGCACCTCCACCTGAGTCCGCGCCTTGGCCAAACGCCCCGCCCGCAGACGTACGCGCCGAACCCGCCGGCCGCTACCGCGCCTGAAGCTGCGCGTGAGCCGCGGTGGCTGGGTTGCGCTCGCCACCCTGGCGCTGCTGCTGGCGCTGCCACCCACGCGCCGCGTGCTGGCCCGCGCCGCCGACGCCGCCGTGCAGGCGATTGCCGACGCGCGCGCGAGCGAGGCACGCGAGCGCGAGATCGTGGCCTACGCGCGGCGCTACGGGATCAGCCGCGACATGGCGGACGCCATCGAGCGCGCCGCGCGGGCCGAGCGGGTGGATACGGAGCTGGCCTTCCGGCTGGTGCGCGTGGAGAGCGCCTTCGACCCGCGCGCGGTGAGCTCCGTGGGCGCAATCGGGCTCACGCAGCTGATGATGCCCACCGCGCGCGAGCTGCAGCCCGGGATCACCCGCGACCGGCTGTTCCATCGCGACACCAACCTGCGGCTGGGCTTTCGCTACTTCCGCCGCCTGTTGCGCCAGTACGACGGCGACGTGGAAGAGGCGCTGCACGCCTACAACCGCGGCATGGGCACCGTCGCGAAGATCCGCCGCGCCGGCGGCGACCCCGCCAACGGCTACGCGCGCAAGGTGCTCGGCAAGACCGGCGAATCGCCCGTCCGCCCCACCACGCCGGACACCGCCGTGAACGATACGGTGCCCGCGCGCCTGGACGGCCTCGCGCCGGTGCGTCTCCCCGCGGGGATGTGAGCGGGGGGCCGAGAACGTTCAGGATGCCTACTCGAGTTCATTCAGAATGCGCTTGAGGACAGCATATCGATCAGTGTGGAGTCCCGGGTTCAATCGCGTCATCGCGCGTTGCGCAGCTTGGCGGATCGCGCTACGTCCTTCGGCGGGGGCCACTCGACCCGCCGCTAGCAAGGCAAGCCCCGCGTGATATTGAAGGAATGCTTGATCTTCTGCTCCAAACCTCTCCTCGAGCCATCCCAGGTACCGCTCATCGGGTACGGTTTGCAGGGCAACGGTTGCAACAAGCCGTTCTCCAGGCTTGGGGCTGACAGCGTAGTCCGCGAGTTTTGAGTAGACTGAGATTACCAATGGTCGTAAGCGCGTGACAATTCCTTCAAGCCGACGCGTACGTTGCGGACTGCTGGGCATGCTCGAGCGGATATACTCGTATTCCGCAACGAGATTCGCGATATGTTCCGGGATATCGGTGATGTCACTTTGCAGCGCTTGCCGGCCGACTCGCTCTGCCGATTCCCGTAGTTTGGTAGGCGAAAGAAACTTACTTCCCAGAACAGAAATCAGGTGATTCCGGAAGCTCCGACTGAAGTCACCCGTGGTACGATAAGAACCAATCAGTCCCACCTTATATAGCTCATCCCTGAACTCATATACCTTCTTCAATTGCTCGATTTCGGCAATTCCCTTGGGAGATGGCGGATCCTCACAGAAATAGACCATAATGTGAGGACGTCCGAAATGCTTCCATCCCTCGTAAGCAAGCCGGAACTCCTCTTCGGTTCCCGACTCGGCTTTTCCGGTCGGTGTTCCGAATCGGCTGCACATGATTCCAACAAAGATGTCGTATTCACCGATCTGGTCTAGGATCGCCTGCTCCGGACGTCCCATTGTTGGATAGGTATCTTCCCATCGGAGTGACCGCAGATTCAACCGCATTTCAGGGGCGAAGACACTAGCCGCATAATTAGTTTCGCGCACCACCTCTGCCACGGCATCACGCTCCGCTGACACGTCGCTGGGTGAAGCGATGAAGACGCGGATGTCCTGATCAGGATTTCCCATGTTCTGATAAGGTAAAAGGTATTGTGCGCTCACCCCTTCAACGCCTCGCGCGCGATCACCAGGCGCTGGATCTCGCTCGTCCCCTCGTAGATGCGCATCACGCGGACGTCGCGGTAGAGGTGCTGCACGGGGCCTTCCTCCATCACCCCCTGGCCGCCGAAGAGCTGCACGGCGCGGTCGGCCACGCGGCCCACGGCCTCGGTGGCGAACAGCTTGGCCATCGCCGCCTCGCGCGTGACCCGCTCGCCCTGGTCCAGCCGCCACGCCGCGTCGTACGTCACCTGCCGCGCGGCGTAGAGGTCGGTCTCGCTGTCGGCGATCATCCACTGCACGCCCTGGAACTGGGCGATCGGCCCGCCGAACTGCTCGCGGCTCTTCGCCCGCTGCACCATCGCGCCGATCAGCCGCCCCATCGGCCCCAGCGCGCCGGCGGCCACGGCGATGCGGCCGTGGTCCAGCGCCCCCATCGCCAGCCGGAAGCCCTCGCCCTCCTTCCCCAGCACGTTGGCCGCGGGCACGCGCACGCCGTCGAAGCGGAGGCGGGCCTGCGCGTACGGCGGCGTCCCCATGGTGCGCTGCACCTCTTCCACCACCACGCCCTCCATCTCGCGGCGGTCCACAAGGAACGCGGTTACGCCGCCGCGCGTCCCCTTCTCGGGGTCCGTGACCGCGACCACCGTCACCACCTCGGCCGCGGCGCCGTTGGTGATGTAGTGCTTCACGCCGTCGATCACCCAGTCGTCGCCGTGGCGCACGGCGCGGGTGCGGATGCGGGCGGCGTCGCTCCCCGCCTCGGGCTCGGTGAGCGCGAAGGCGGTGGTCAGCTCGCCGCGGGCGATGGGGGGCACGTAGCGCCGCTTCAGCTCGTCGGCGCCCGCGGTGAGCAGCGCCGACACGCCGATGCCGTTGCTGAGCGTGAGCCCGGCCAGGAAGCCGTGGTGCGCGCGCGCCAGCTCTTCGTGCACCAGCACCTGCGCGAAGGTGTGGAAGCCCAGCCCGCCGTACTCGCGGGGGATGGTGATCCCGAACAGCCCCGCCTCCCTCAGCCGCCGCATCCCTTCTTCCGGCACCTCGCCGGTGCGCAGGATCTCGGGCTCGGCGGGGATCAGCGTTTCGTCCACGATGGCGCGCGCGGCCTGGCGCAGCGCCTCGATCTGAGGGGTGGAGCGGGGGTCCATGGATGCCGGCGGGAGCGGGGCGGCGGACGGAGCAGCGGGACGCGGGTGAATCTCCATGCGAACGACCCCGGCGCAAGCGGCTGCGCCGGGGCCGGTCCGTTTCGTACGTGACCCGGGGTGTTCAGCGAGGCGGTGGGGGAGCCGGAGTCCCGCGGTCGCGCGCGGTGGGGCCGGCCGCGCGCGGGGGCCGCGTTCCCTGCGGAAGGGTGAACGGGGGGAGGTTGGTGATCAGCGTGTCCACCGGCAGTGCGTTCCGCGCCTCGCGCACGGCCTTGATCCCCGATTCGGCCGGGTTGCTCCACCCCGGCTGCGTCAGGTCGGCCGCCACGCCGGCGCAGAAGAGGATCGCCATCATCCCCACCACGTTGGCCACCGCCGCGCCCGCCTGCGCGAACCCCAGCCGCACGCGCGAGATCCCGAAGATGCGCGGCAGCGCCAGGTGCGGCAGCACGAACAGCACGTACAGCCAGAACCCCACGCACGCCAGGAACGCGAGCTGGTTCTTCCCGCCCGCCATCGCCATCCCCGTGAACGGGATCAGCGCCAGGCCGTTCAGGTACAGCATGAAGCGGGTGAGCAGCTCCGTCTCGATCTTGCCGCCCAGCAGCAGCGACACCGCCTTGGAATACATCCACGCCGCGAACACCACGAACAGCAGGAACAGCGGCTCGGCGAACGCGTCGGGGAGCTCGGCGTTGGGGTTGCGGAAGGGGATGGGGATCTCGGGGATCACGTTCACCCCCACCGCCCAGGCGGCCAGCACGCTCAGCGTGTAGATCAGCACGAAGTACTTCACCGCGTTGGGCACGCCGTGCGGCTTGTGGCTCACCCGGCGCCACACGCGCGCCAGGAAGAACGGCACGTGCGTCATCCCGTGCTGGCGCCGCAGCACGCCGTCGAAGAAGCGGTGCGGGCGCGCGATCATCAGCCAGGTGGTCTTGATCAGCGCCAGCCCGTTGTGCACCGGGTTCTCCACCAGCTCGCCCCACAGGATCTGCAGCACCGTCTCGCGGGTGCCGTGCAGCGGCTCGCCGCAGCGGCTGCAGTAGGTGCCCGTGTCGGCGAACCCGCAGTTGCCGCAGCGGCCGTCGCCGTCGCGCGTGCGCCTGCTGGACGCCGGGGCTTCGGCGGGTGGGTCCTTCGGGGTGAGATCGACGGGGACGGTGCTCATTGTGGGCCCTCTCCGGCAGTGCGAAGGGGGATTGAAGATGAAGCGCGGCGAACGAACGGCCGCCATCCCGGCTCCCTGCGCGGCGGCGGTGATGCTCCCTCGCCGGCCGTGCATTGGCTGGAAATACGTTTCGCGGGGCGGCGCGGTTTCGCGGCGCGGTGGGGACACGCCCTTGCATCGCCCGATGGCGCGCCGATCCGGCAATATGTGTCCGTTCCCGGGCGAGGACCACAGCCGCGGCGGGCCCGCACTGAGCGTCGCTCAGTTTTTCCAGCATTTGCAAGGGAAATCCACCGGGTTAGATTGGCCTCTTCCCCGGCCGGCGGGCGGGGCCTCGAACACTGTAAGACGGAGCCCTGGCACGTGAGCGAACCCACCCTGCGCGAGCTGTTCGACCTGAGCGGGCGCGTGGCCCTGGTCACCGGCGGCGGGCGTGGGCTGGGCGAGCAGATCGCCACCGGGCTGGCGCAGGCGGGCGCCGCGGTGGCCGTGGCGTCGCGCAAGCTGGAGGCGTGCGAAGAGGTGGCCCGCACGCTGCGCGACCGCTACGGCGCCCGCACCCTGGCGCTCAGGATGGACGTGGCCAGCGAGGAAGACGTCCGCGCCGGCGTGGAGGCCGTGGAGAACGAGCTGGGCCCGGTGGAGCTGCTGGTGAACAACAGCGGCACCAGCTGGGGCGCCCCCGCCGCCGAGATGCCGCTGGAGGCGTGGCGCAAGGTGATGGAGGTGAACGCCACCGGCGCCTTCCTCTGCTCGCGCGAGGTGGGCCGCCGGCTGATCGAGCGGGGCGCGCCGGGCGCGATCCTGAACGTGGCCTCCATCGCCGGGCTGCAGGGCTCGCCGCCCGAGGTGCTCGACGCCGTGGGCTATGCGGCCAGCAAGGGTGCGCTGGTGGCCCTCACGCGCGACCTGGCGGTGAAGTGGGCGCGCCACGGGATCCGCGTGAACGCCGTGGCCCCCGGCTTCTTCCGCACGAAGATGACCGAGGTGGTGCTGGACCGGGCGGAGAAGGCGGTCGCCCGCACCGTCCCCCTGGGCCGGGTGGGAAGCGAGACGGAGCTGATGGGCGCCGCCGTCTTCCTCCTCTCCCCCGCCGCCGCCTACGTCACCGGCCAGGTCCTCGCCGTGGACGGCGGGATGACGGCGACGTAACCCGGCGCGCGCGGAGTGGCATCGCCCCTCCGCGCCGGATGCCGAGGCCGCGCCCCCTGCCACGCCGCTGGCGCGGCACGCGCGGAAG
>DASWMA010000466.1:0-2339 GCA_036399995.1 Longimicrobium sp.
GCGGCCCGCCGCGAGGCCGAGTCGCGCGCCGACGAGGCCGCGCGACTCGCCGCGGAGCTCTCCGGCGCCAACGCCGGGCTGCGCGACGCGTCGGCGCGGGCCGAGGAGGCGCGCCGGCGCATCGAGGTGCTGGCCGAGGCCAGCAGCCGCCTGGCCGCGTCGCTCGACTACCGGGAGACGGTGCAGACGGTCGCCCAGCTCGCCGTGCCCACGCTGGCCGACTGGTGCTTCGTGGAGGTGAAGGAGGAGGCCGGGCCGATCCGCCTGATCGCCTGCGGGCACCAGGACCCCGCGAAGGTGGAGATGGCGTACGACGTCCTCCGCCGCTATCCGCTGGACCCCGAGGCGCCGTTCGGCACGCCGCGGGTGCTGCGCACCGGCGAGCCCGAGATGCTGGGCGAGATCACCCCCGAGATGGCCGACCTGGTGGCCAGGGACGACGAGCACCGGCGCGTCCTCCTTTCCATCGGCTTCGTCTCCAGCCTCTCCGTCCCCCTCTCGGCCGCGGGGCGCACCTTCGGCGTGCTGTCGCTGGTGCAGGCCGAGAGCGGCCGCCAGTTCGGCCCGGCCGACCTGCCGCTGGCCACCGAGCTGGCGCACCGGGCGGCGGTGGCGATCGAGAACGCGCGCCTGTACGAAGAGGCGCTGGCCGCCAACCGGGCCAAGGCAGGGTTCCTGGCCACCATGAGCCACGAACTGCGCACGCCGCTGAACGCCATGATCGGCTACGTGGACCTGCTGCTGATGGGGATCCCCGAGCCGATCCCGATGGGCGCGCGCGCCCACGTGGAGCGGATCCGGCTGGCGTCGCGCCACCTGCTGTCGATCATCGAGGAGATCCTCACCTTCTCGCGCATCGAGGCGGGGCGCGAGACGGTGGACGCGGAAGCCGTGGAGCTGGCGGCGCTGGTGGGCGAGGTGAGCGCGATCATCGAGCCGCTGGCCAACGAGCGCGGCCTGCTGCTGCACGTGCCTTCGCATGTGGAGCCGGCCACGGTGGTGACCGACCCGCGCAAGCTGCGGCAGATATTGGTGAACCTGCTGGGGAACGCGGTGAAGTTCACCGAGCGCGGGAGCGTGGGCTTCGAGGTGGAGCGCGGCGACGGCGCGGTGCTGCTGCACGTGCGCGACACCGGCATCGGCGTGGAGCCGGCGCTGCACGAGGCGATCTTCGAGCCCTTCCGCCAGGTGGACGGCGGGATGACGCGCGTGGTGCCCGGCACGGGGCTGGGGCTGACGGTGAGCCGCGAGCTGGCCCGCCTGCTGGGCGGCGACATCACCGTGCGGAGCGCTCCGGGGGAGGGAAGCGTGTTCACGGTCACGCTGCCGGACCGGGGCCCTTCGGCCGACTCCCCTGCGACGGGCGGCTGAAGCCGCAGCTACAACGACGGAAAGCCTCCCAAACTGCGGGAGGCTTCAACGGCACGAAGTCCGGTCGTCATCGACATTTGTAGTCACCTCCCCCAGGGGTTTGGGGGAGGTCGGAGAGGCGGACAGCCGTACCGTCCGCGAATCTCCGGGTGGGGGCCCCAGCCGCGGCTCGACCGGTTCCCGGTCCCTACCGCGTCACCGTGTCCGCGCGGCGCTCCACCGGGGCGTTCTCGGGCCAGAGGCGGTGGCGGCCTTTGAGCATCGGCGCCAGGGCGGCCAGCATGCCGCTGACGGTCTGGAAGCGCTTGGACGGGTCGCGGTCGAGCGCGCGCAGGATCAGGCGCTCCAGCTCGGGAGTGATCTGCGAGTTGCGCTGGCGCGGCGGGACCACCGGGGCGGTGAGCTGCGGGTAGCGGGCCGTCAGCTCGCGCGTGGTCAGGTTGCGCGGGGTGCCGTTGGAGTTCACCGGCGCGACCGCCGTCTTCGGCTCGAAGTCGTCGTCCTCGTCGTCGTACCAGAAGTCCTCGTCCTCGTCTTCCTCCACCTCTTCGGTGGGCCACTTGCCGGTGAGCAGCTCGTACAGCAGCGCGCCCAGGCCGTACACGTCGGTGGCGGTGGTGAGCGGGTCGCGCAGCACCTGCTCGGGGGCCATGTACGGCGCCGTGCCCAGCCGGTCGCCCGGGCGGCGGCCTTCCTTGCCCAGCGGCCACACCACGTCGAAGTCGAGGAGGACCGGGATCCCCTCGCGCAGGTGCACGTTCCCCGGCTTCAGGTCGCGGTACAGCCAGCCGCAGCGGTGCAGGTAGTGCACGGCGGCGCCCACGTGCATCACCGCGCGCACGGCGTCGGGCACGTGCAGGCGGCGCTTGGGAAGGGATTCGAGGACGTCGAAGAGCGAGGGGCCGGCCAGGTACTCCATCAGCAGGTAGTGGCGCCCGTCGGCGTCGCCGGTGCCGAACACCTGCACG
>DASWMA010000467.1:0-14893 GCA_036399995.1 Longimicrobium sp.
TCCGTGGCGGGTGACAGGCGCTGGCCGAGCCCCGTCGGGCCCCCTCCCCCCGACCCCCTCCCCCGCTCCGCGGGGGAGGGGGAGATGAACTTCGTTCCGCTTCGACTCCGAAGCGAAGCAACGTCCAGGTTCGCGTCACCCTCCCCCCGTGCTGTTTACGGGGGGAGGGCCGGGGAGGGGGCCCGCCGCGGCATGCGCGGAGGCTCGTCTCCGGGCACGGCCCTCGGGCTGAACCATCCACCGCCGTGAATCCAGGTCATTCCATGCGCGTAGCGGTTCTCTTCGGCGGCACCAGCGCGGAGCGCGACGTCTCGATCGCCAGCGGGGGGCAGGTGGTGAAGGCGCTCCGCGAAGCCGGGCACCAGGTGATCCCCATCGACACCGCGCGCGGCGCGCTCAGCGCGGCCGAAGAGCAGCGGCTGCTCACCGCCGGCGTGGCGCCCGAGCCGCCCAGCGAAGACGCGCTGGCGATGGTGCGCGGCGGCGGGCAGGGGGCGCTCCTCTCCGGCGCGGCGCTGAACGAGGTGGACGTCGTCTTCCTCACCCTCCACGGCGGCACGGGGGAAGACGGCACCATCCAGGCGCTGCTCGACATGGCCGGCGTGGCCTACGTGGGGAGCGGGCACGCGGCGAGCGCGGTGGCGATGGACAAGGACCTGTCCAAGCGCCTCTTCCTCGCCGCCCGCATCCCCACCGCCGCGTGGCTGATGGCGCCCGTGGACGCCGCCCGCGTGGAGGCCGAGCTGGGCTTCCCCGTCGTGGTCAAGCCCAACCGGCAGGGCTCCACGGTGGGGCTGACGGTCGTCAAACGACGCGAGGATCTCGAAGCGGCGGTGGACGAGGCCTTCCGCTACGACCACGAGGTGATGCTGGAGCGCTTCGTTCCCGGCCGCGAGCTGACCTGTGGCGTGCTGGGCGACCAGGCGCTGGCGGTGGGCGAGATCGTGCCCCGCGGCGAGATCTTCGACTACGAGAGCAAGTACCAGCACGGCGGCGCGGAGGAGATCTTTCCCGCGGACCTCACGCCCGAGCAGACGGAGCGGGTGCGCGATCTGTCGCTGCGCGCGCATCGGACATTGAAGCTCGAAGGCTTCAGCCGCGCCGACTTCCGGCTGGACGCGGACGGCGAGCTGTGGCTTTTGGAGGTCAACACCCTGCCGGGGATGACGGCCACCAGCCTCCTCCCCCAGTCCGCCGCGGCGGCGGGGATCGCGTTCCCGGAGCTGTGCGACCGCATCTGCCGGCTCGCGCTCGACCGGCGCCGCTGAAGGCGGATGGAAACGCAACCGGAGCTGCCGCTGCGCATCGTGATTGTCCGCCCGCCGGAGGGCGTCGCCGTGGCGGTGCAGAAGGGACGTGACGAGCTGATCCCGCCCTCGCGCGAGACGGCGGGCGAGACGGTGTTCGACTTCACCGGACGGGTAGGAGCGCTGCCGGACGGTCGCCCGAACTTCCTGGGCCCGTTCGCGCAGGGCACGCCCGCGGACCGCTTCGTCTACGCCACGTGGGGCAAACGGGCAGGTCAGCCGGGCAGCCGGTGGGACCGACGCGCCAAGGTGAAGCTGGGCGCGATCACGGGTGAGATGGTGGACGCGGTGCTCGCCACGCCCGGCGCGGTGCTGGAGGCACGCTTCGCAGGCGTAGGGCGCGACGGCGGGCCCGCCTGCGCCACCGTGCCGCTGCTGGACGGCGGATGGCGGCTGGTACGCGGCGGCGGCTGAATCGTCGATACGATCCAGGCGACGGGCTTTCGGCTGAATGGAACGGCGGGCATCGTCCACCGGCGGCCGAAGCCGCAGCAACAACGACGAAAAGCCTCGCAAACCGCGCGAGGCTTCAATGATGGAAGTCGCGGCTTCTTTCATCTTCCGGGATCGCACAAAGCCCGGCGGGAGACCCAGGAGAGATCCGATGGCGGAACGGAGCGGCACGCGCGAGGTGGGGAAGACACGCGACACGGGGTGGCAGATCGGCCTGCGGCGCACGCTGCCGGTGGGCGTGGCCGATGCGTGGCGGGCGGTGACGTCGCCGCAGGGCGTGCGCGCGTGGCTGGGGGATGGGGCGCACGTGCAGTTCGAGCCCGGCAGCGACTACGCGCTGGCCGACGGCTCGACCGGCACCGTGCGCGTGGTGCAGCCCGAGAGCCACCTGCGGCTCACCTGGCACCCCGACGGATGGCCGCGGCCCTCCACCATCCAGGTGCGCGTGCTGCCCGCGGGCGAGCGCACGACGATCGCCTTCCACCAGGAGCACATGCCCGACGCGGCCGCCCGCCAGGAGCGCCGCGCCCACTTCGCCGCCGCGATGGACGCGCTGGAGCGGCTGATCGCCGGCCGCGCGAACCAACCGATCCGCCAACCCTCATCCCACCGCACAAGATGATCAAGCGCCGCATCCTGCTCGCCGCCGCACCGATCCTGGCGCTCGCCGCCGCGGGCGCGGGTTACGCCGGGCCCGCGCCCGCGCAGCCGGCCTACCGCCTGTCGCTGCGGGCCATGCTCTTCTACAGCGACAAGGGAACGTTCTCGCGCGACATCCTGGCGCGGCCGGTCACGCTGTGGAACACGCCGATCGGCGAGGGCGGCTCCGGCGGCGCATCCAACGCCACGCTGGTGGTGGTGGACGTGCGCGGCGAGGGCGGGAGCTACGTGCCCGAGCGGAAGGTGCAGCTCACCGTCACGCGGAACGGCCGCACGGTCTTCCAGCGCGCCGAGGAGCCCGGCGTGCTCAACAGCAGCGGCCACACCTACGTGGGCTTCTGGCTCTACGGCACCGGCTGCGATCGGCTCCGCCTGTCGGCGCGCATCCAGGGGCAGCAGCCGTCCACGCCCGTCACGGCCACCATCCCGTTCGACTGCGGCGAGTGACCGGGATGAATGAACGCCGTCACGCCGTTGATACGACGTTGCAGGGCATCGTTCCGGTTCCAGGGACTGAAGAATCTCACGCAGAGCAGGAGGGAACGCAGAGGAGATTGGTTGTTCTCTGCTTCCTCTGCTGCTCTGCGTGAGACATGTCCTTCGGGATCTTCGTTCCGGAAGAATGCTCTGTGACGCGGTATGAAGCCTCGCGCAGTTTGCGAGGCTTTCGTAGTTGTTGCTGCGGCTTCAGCCGCCGGTGCACGGGGTCCGCGTCCACCGGGCCAGGAACAGGAAAACACACGAGCCGGCGCGGAGGGACGCGTCGGCTCGCTTCGTGCTTTCTCTTTGCGCATCCAACACTTGTGGGGGAGGGCGATGCGCATCCGGATCACCTGGCGCGCGGCGATGGTCGCCGTGGCGCTCACCGAGGCGGCGGTGGGGATCGCGGTCGCGATCTACCTCGTGGCGTCGGGACGCGAGCTGGTGATCGCCTTTCGCCCGCGCGAGGCGGCGCGCACCATCGCCGAATCGCCGCGGCTGATCGTCCCCGTTGCCGGCGTGCGGCGGCAGGAGCTGCGCGACTCGTACGGCGCCGGGCGCTCGGGCGGGCGCGCGCACAAGGGGATCGACATCATGGCGGCGGAGCGCACTCCCGTGCTGGCGGCCGCCACGGGCGTGATCGTGAAGCGCGACTCCAGCGGCCTGGGCGGGATCTCGCTCTACCAGCGCGACCTCGACGGCGCCACCATCTACTTCTACGCACACCTGAACGGCTACCGCGCCGGGATCAAGGAAGGCGACCTCGTCCGCCAGGGAGACGTGATCGCCTACGTGGGCCACACCGGCAACGCGCAGAAGTCGTCCCCACACCTGCACTTCGCCGTGTACACCGTCACCGACCCCAACCGCTGGTGGCGCGGGCGCGACCTCAACCCCTATCCCCTGCTGACCACGGCCGCGGCGCGCTGACTCCCTCCACCGCCTCCGATCCGCGTGGCTGACACAAACGGTGGGCTCGTCACGTAATCCCCGGCACACCCCGCGTCACCCCACCTCAACACCGCCCGAGCATGGATCCCAGCCTCGTCCCCATCATGGCCGGCAACGTGGTAGCGCTCGCGCTGATCGTGGGCGGCATCCTGATGTATCCCACCACGAAGCGCTTCGGCACGTACCTCGACATGCTGATCGAGGAGCGCCGCCGCAAGTCGCTCCCCGCGCCCAAGGACCTGGAAGAGATGGAGGCCGAGCTGCTGCGCACGCAGGAAGAGCTGGCGCAGCTGAGGGAGCGGCAGGAGTTCGTGGAGGCGCTGCTCACCGGCACGCGCACCCCGCCGGAGCTCGCCGCGCCCGCCGCCAACGCCACGGAGCGCGAGCAGGTCTGACGGATCGAGACCGCTTCGGCTTACGTGGGGCACGACGGGTTGAAGTGCCACGCCTTGGGCTGCACGAAGGCGCGGATGCCGATGGTCCCCAGGGTGGAGCCGATCCCCGAATGCCGCCGCCCGGTCCACGGCAGCCGCGGCGACACGCGGTCGCAGCAGTTCCAGTAGACCGTCCCCGCGTCCACGCGGGCCAGCACCTGCTCGGCGCGCTCACGGCTGGGGGTGTAGACGGCCGCCGTCAGCCCGTAGTCGGTGTCGTTCATCAGCCGCGCGGCTTCCTCGTCGTCCCCCGCCTCCATGATCCCGATCACGGGGCCGAAGCTCTCGTCGCGCATGATCTTCATCTCGTGCGTGACGCCGGCCAGCACCGTGGGCTCGTAGAAGTATCCATCCCCCTCCACCGCCTTGCCGCCGCAGAGGAGGGTGGCGCCGCGGCGCACGGCGTCGTCCACCTGCTCCTGCAGCACGGCGATCTGCTCGCGGCGCGCCAGCGGGCCCACGAAGGTGTCCGCCTGCATCGGGTCGCCCACCGGGTAGCCGCGCACCGCCTGGACGAAGGCGTCGGTGAACTCGCGCGCGATCCCCCTGTGGACGTACACGCGCTCCACCGCGCAGCAGCTCTGGCCGGCGTTGTAGAAGGCGCCCTCGGCCACGGCGGCGGCCGCGCCGGCGGGGTCCACGTCGTCGCACACGTACGCCGGGTCCTTGCCGCCCAGCTCCAGCTGCACGCGGATCAGCCGCCCGGCCACGGCCTCGGCGATCTTGCGGCCGGTGCCGTAGCTGCCGGTGAAGAACACGCCGTCGATCTTCTGCTCCAGCAGCTGCGCCCCTACCGGCCCGCCGCCCACGATGCAGGCGAACACCTCGCGCGGCACCCCGGCGCGGTACAGCAGGTCGGCGATGGCGAGCCCCGTGAGCGTGGCGTGCTCGCTGGGCTTGTAGAGCACCGCGTTGCCCGTGAGCAGCGCGGGGAGGAAGACGTTGCTGCCGACGAAGTACGGGTAGTTCCACGCGCTGACGTTGGCCACCACCCCCAGCGGCTCCCAGCGGATGCGCTCTTCCGCGCCGGTGTCGTCGCGCTGCACCACCTCGTCGGCCACGGCGGCCTCGGTGTGCTGCACGAAGAAGTCGATCCGCGCCGCCATCGCGTTCAGCTCGTTGACCGACTGCTGCAGCGGCTTCCCCATCTCGCTGGTGAGGGTGGAGGCCAGCGCCCCCTTCTCCGCCGCCAGCAGCTCGCCGAAGCGGCGGGCGCACTCCACCCGCTCGGCTACGGGGCGCGCGGCCCATTCCGGCTGGCACTCGCGCGCCACCGCTGCCTTGCGGCGCAGCGAGTCGGGCGTGTCTTCGTCCAGCTCCTGGATCAGGCGGCCGGTGGCGGGGTTGTGGATCTGGAGCATGCGGGATTCGTCTTTTCTAGATGCGTCGGAAGTGGACGGAAAGCGGGCCAGGAGCCGGTGCGGCGGGACGAGCTTCGGCGCATGCCGCGGCCGGCCCCCACCCCCGGCTCGCCAAGGCTCGCCACCCCCTCCCCCAAAAACTGCCTGGGGGAGGGGGAGAACTGCGCGCGTGGCGACAGGATCGACGCGAAAACACCCTCCCCCGCGGAGCGGGGAGGGCGAGCGCTCTCAGGCGCGGGGAGGGGCCCCACCGTGCGTCCGGAGCGCATCATCGCTCCGCCTCAGAAGTAGTTGCTGGTGATGCCGCCGTCGAGCACGATCACCGAGCCGTTGGTCCAGGTGCTCTCGTCGCTCGCCAGGTAGATCCCGCAGTTCACGATGTCTTCCGGGCGGCCGAAGCGGCCGCTGGGGTTGCGGGCCAGGCGGATCGCCTTGGCCTCGGGGTCGCTCAGCAGCCACTCCGTCATCAGCGGCGTCTCGATGGGGCCGGGGCACACGGCGTTGCTGCGCACCCCCTGCGGGCCGAACTGCACCGCGAGCGACTTGGTCAGCGCGATCACCGCGCCCTTGCTGGCGGTGTACGCGTCCTGCGGCACGCTGCAACCCACCAGCGCCACGAAGCTGGCGATGTTGATCACCGACCCGCCGCCGCCCTCGATCATCCGCGGGATCCCGTGTTTGCAGCAGAAGTAGATCCCCTTCACGTTCACGCCCAGCGTCTGGTCCCACACCCACTCGTCGGTGTCGATCACCGAGCGGTCCTTCTCCATCATGATCCCCGCGTTGTTGTACAGCACGTCGAGCCGCCCCCAGCGCTCGGCCGTGGCGTCGATCGCCGCCTTCACCTCGGCTTCCTTGCTCACGTCGCAGCGCACGAAGAAGGCGTCGCCGCCGGCCGCCTTCGCGGCTTCGGCGGCCTGCTGCCCGGCCTCGTCGGTCACGTCGGCCACGGCCACGCGCGCGCCCTCGCGGCAGAACGCCTCGGCGGCCACGCGGCCCATCCCGCTGCCGCCGCCGGTCACGAAGATCACTTTGTCTTGAAGGCGCATCGGGTCGTCCGTCCGGGTTCGGGGGTGGATTCGGGCGTGCTCGGCGGGGACGTACTGCAACAGGTGCGCTAGTGCGTGAGTGCGCCCGTGCATCCGGCCCCCGTGCCCACCCCGGACGCCGCTTGTCAGCCGCCGCCCGCGCGGCGCATTATTCGCGGGCACCGCTGCACTCCCGCACCTTCGCACCCCTCGCACCTTCGCACCTCATGCCCACCAGACTCGCCGCCGGCATCCGCACGCGCAGCACGCCGGTTCCGCTCGCGCCGGTGGAGCGCGACACCATCCTCAAGATCTTCCTGGGCGCGGTGGACCGGTACGGCCGGGAAGACGCCATGCAGTACAAGGCGGGCGGCCAGTGGCACCGCATCTCGCACCACGAGTTGGAGTCGCGCGTGGCGGCGCTGGCGGCGGCGCTCACCGCGGCGGGGGTGCGCGGCGGCGACCGCGTGGCGATGCTCTCCGAGAACCGCCCCGAGTGGGCGATCACCGACTACGCGTCGCTGGGGCTGGGGGCCATCGACGTTCCCATCTACCCCACCCTGCCGGCCAACCAGGCGCACTTCATCCTGAAGGACGCCGGCGTGAAGGCCGTGTTCGTCTCCACCGCCGCGCAGCTCGCCAAGGTGCAGGAGGTGCGCGGCGACCTCCCCGACCTGAAGCTGGTGGTGAGCTTCGACGACCCCGCCGGCGCCACCGCCGTGCGCTCCTTCAGCGAGATGCTCGACGAGGGGCGTCGGCTGATCGAGTCGGGCGCGGCGGAGAGCTTCCGCGCACGCGCGGCGCAGGTCACCCGCGACGACGTGGCCACGCTGATCTACACCTCCGGGACGACGGGGACGCCCAAGGGGGTGATGCTCACGCACTGGAACCTGTGCTCCAACGTGGCCGGCGCCCGCCAGCACGACGTGCTGAACCCCGAGCCCGGCGACGTGGCGCTCTCGTTCCTCCCGCTGTCGCACGTGTTCGAGCGGATGGTGGACTACTGGTACTTCGACGCCGGCGTCGGCATCGCCTACGCCGAGGCGGTGGACAAGGTGGCCGACAACCTGGTGGAGGTGCGCCCCACCGTGGCCGTCTCGGTCCCCCGTGTGTTCGAGAAGATCTACGCCAAGGTCACCGGCGCCACGGGGATCAAGAAGCACATCGTGGCCTGGGCGGGGCGCGTGGGCGGGCAGGTGGTGGACGCGCGGCTCTCGGGCCAGGAGCCGGGCGCCCTGCTGGCGGTGCAGCAGCGCCTGGCCGACAGGCTGGTGTTCAGCAAGCTGCGCGAGCGCACGGGCGGGCGGCTGCGCACCTTCATCTCCGGCGGCGCGCCGCTCTCGCCGGCGATCGCGCGCTTCTTCTGGGCGGCGGGGCTCCCGGTGTACGAGGGCTACGGGCTGACCGAGACCTCGCCCGTGATCGCGGTGAACAAGCCGGGGAAGGCGCGGCTCGGCACGGTGGGGCCGATCCTCCCCGGCGTGGAGGCGGCCATCAGCGACGAGGGCGAGATCCTGACCCGCGGCCCACACGTGCTGAAGGGGTACTGGAACAACCCCGACGCCACCCTGGAGGTGATCGACGAGGACGGCTGGTTCCACACCGGCGACATCGGCGAGCTGGAAGACGGCTTCCTGCGCATCACCGACCGGATCAAGAACATCATCGTGACCGCCGGGGGGAAGAACGTGGCGCCCGCGCCGATGGAGAACCTGGCCGCGATGTCGCCCTTCGCCGCGCAGGTGCTGATGATCGGCGACCGGCGTGCCTTCCCCATCCTGCTGGTGGTGCCCGACTACGAGCGGCTCGATCCGTGGGCGAAGGAGCAGGGGATCGCCACCGCCGACCGCGCGGCGCTGGCCGCCGACGCGCGCGTGCAGGCGCTGGTCGAGCGCGAGACGCTGGGCCGCCTCACCGGCTTCGCGCGCTACGAGATGCCCAAGAAGGTGCTGGTGATCCCCGAAGAGTTCACCATCGACAACGGGATGCTCACCCCCAAGCTCAGCATCAAGCGCCACGTGGTGGAGAAGCGCTACGCCGCGCAGATCGAGGCGCTGTACGCGGGGCACAGCGGCGGAGAGTGAGCCCTGCGGGCGATGTCGCAGGAGATGTCGGACGAGACGAAGGCCTCGCAGCGATGCGGGGCTTTCCTCGTTTCCGGGGGACTTCGGGGGGTCGGCCGAGGGAGGCAGGGCGAATGAATTCGCTGCAACAACCACACGAAGTCCGCCTTCGCGGACTACCGGCTTCGGTGCCGCCGAGATGGTGGCGCTCGACACCAGCTTCGTATCGCATCGAAGTAGCCGCGAGCGAAGCGAGCCCAGGTCCCTCTCCCAGGCTGTTTTGGGAGAGGGACAGCCGCGAAGCGGCAGGGTGAGGGACAGCCGCGAAGCGGCAGGGTGAGGGCCCGCCGCGAGCGAAGCGAGCCCCCGTCCCTCCCCCAGGCAGTTTTTGGGGGAGGGACAGGCGCCCCCAGGCGCCAGGGAGGGGGCCCCCGCCGGCGCGGAGGATACCTCCCGAGATTGGACAAACTCCCGACATCCCCCGCCCCCGCAGGGTCGCGCCCAATCCAGGTGTTTATCTCCGGTGACCCCGGCCGCCGCATCCGCGTCTCCAGGGAGGAAAGCTGCTGGCACGGCGGATGCGCCTTGTGCGATCGTTTCTTCGGCCGGTGCGCCCCACGGGTGCCGGCCGCCGCAGGCGATGCGTGCCGAGGCGCGGTTTTGACCCGCCGCGCCGCCGGTGTAGATTGACCGCCCGCGCCCCCGGCGAGGACGGACCCATCCGCCCGTCCCCACCCACCCGGCGGGGCGTCGCGGCATGCGCCACAGTTCTGACCCACTGCCCCGAATGCTCGCTCGCGCCGCGCGCGGGACCCCGACGGCCTGCACCCTCCTCCGCGCCGCGGCCCTGCCGCTGCTGCTGTTCGCGCTCGCCGCCTGCGCGGCGGGGGGCGGGCGGGCGGGCGGGCCCTTCCCCGGGCTGCAGCAGTACCAGGGGCGCGAGATCCACGACGTGGAGGTGAGCGGCGACCTGGCCGAGGTGCCCGCCGATTCGGTGCGCCGCGTGGTCGCCACCCGTCCCTCGCGCTGCTCCCTGGCCGGCTTCATCCCGGTGTGCCTTCCGGTGCTGGGCGGCAAGGTCGAGGAAAAGCTCGACACCGAGGTGCTGGCGCGCGACGTGGTGCGCATCCAGCTCGTCTTCCGCGACAACGGCTACTACGGCACCCGCGTGGTGCCCACCGTGGACGAGGTGGAAGACGGCAAGGTGGACGTCCGCTTCAACGTGATCCCCGGCGAGCGGGTGCTGCTGCGCTCGCTCGACGTGACCGGCGCCGAGGCGATCGTCTCCGACAGCGCCCTCGTCCCCCGCCTGCCGCTGAAGGCGGGCGAGCCCTTCCGCCGCAACGACTTCCTGGCCTCGGTCGACACCGTGCGCAACGCCCTGCTCGACCAGGGCTACGCCTATGCGCAGGTGCTGCGCAACTACGCCATCGACACCATCGCCGACGTGGCCGACGTGAACCTGGCGGCCGCGCCGGGGCCGCTGGTCACGGTGGACACCATCATCTTCGAGGGGCTCGACCGCGTCACCGAGCGCATCGCCCGCCAGCAGCTCACCTTCCGCGAGCGCTCGCGGATGCGCTCGCGCGACCTGCTGCGCAGCCAGCGCAACCTGTACGACCTGGAGCTGGTGCGCTTCGCCACCGTGGAGGTGGCCCCCGAGAGCATGCAGGTGACCCCCGACTCGGTGCAGCTCGCGCAGGACTCCATCGGCAGCACCGTGCTGATCCGCGTGGGCGAGGCGCCGCGCTTCGCCGTCGACGCATCCGCCGGCTACGGGAGCGTGGACTGCTTCCGCGGCGGCGTGCAGCACACCGACCGCAACTTCCTGGGCGGCGCCCGGCGGCTGCAGGTGACCGCGTCGGTCGCCAAGGTGGGGGTGGGCGACCCGCTGAACGCGGGGCTCGAGAACTCGCTGTGCAAGGCGTTCGAGCTCGACAGCGTGCGCGCCGACCGGGTGGACACCGCCATCACCCAGGCGCTCAACTACCGGCTCGCCGCCGAGTTCCTGCAGCCGCGGCTGTTCGGCACGCAGAACAGCATCACCGTGCGCGGCTACACCGAGCAGATCTCGGAGCTGGGGCTGTACGTGCGCAAGGACGTGGGCGGGCAGGTGGGGCTGGTGCGCGACCTGGGGCCCGGCACCATCCTCTCCACCACCTTCACCGCCGAGCGCGGCTCCACCAACGCGCACGACATCTTCTTCTGCGTGGTCTACGAAGTCTGCCGGCGCGAAGACATCGAGGTGCTGAAGGAGCCGCGCTGGTCGAACAACCTCTCGGCGGGGCTGATCCGCACGCGCGTGCGGCTGAACCCCTTCCCCGACAACGGCTACTACTTCCGCGTGGGCACCGACGTGGCCACGCGCTTCCTGGGGAGCGACGACCAGTACGTGCGCTTCCTCGGCGACGGGAGCGTCTACAGGGACGTGGGCGCCGGCAAGGTGATCCAGCTGCGGCTGCTGGGGGGCACCTTCGTGACCGGGCTGCTGGACAACGGCTTCATCCCCCCGCAGCAGCTGTTCTACGCGGGCGGCGCCACCACCGTACGCGGCTTCCGGCGCAACGAGCTGGGGCCGGTGCTGTACATCTCGCGCCCCGAGGCCGACGACACCCTGAAGCGCGACACCATCCTCTCCGCCACCGGCGGCCGGCGGATGCTGGTGGGCACGCTGGAGGTGACCGCGCCCTCGCCGGTCCTCCGCGGGCGGCTGCGGCTGGCGGCGTTCGTGGACGGCGGCCGCGTGTGGGCCGCGGCCGACACGCTGCTGCAGAGCCCGCCCTTCCGCTTCACCCCGGGGGTGGGCGCGCGCCTGGCCTCGCCGGTGGGGCCGGTGCGGCTCGACCTGTCGTACAACCCCTACCCCCGGCCGCGCGGGCCGCTGTACGAGATCGACACGCAGGGCGACATCGTGGGGCTGATGAACCCCGACTTCAGGCCCGACAAGGGGAGCGGGTTCTTGCGCCGCCTGACGGTGCACGTCTCCATCGGCCAGACCTTCTGACATGGCCCGCCGCCGCCGCCTCGACAGGGTCGGCCTCCTCGTGCTGGGGGCGGTGGCGGGCTTCGTCGTGTCCCTCCTGTTCGTCTACCTGTACGTCGACCGCGCCCGCACCCGCGTGGTCGAGGAGCAGGTGCGCCTCGCCCTGGGCCTTCCCGCCGAGGCGTTCACGCTGGAAGACATCGAGCCCGACGGAAGCTTGCGCATCGCGCTGCGCAACGTCGCCTTCCTCGACCGCAACCGCGACACCATCGTCTCGGCGCCGCTGGCCCGCGCGCGGCTGATCACCCGCACGCTGAACGGCACCGGCGCCATCGTCTTCGACGAGGGCGAGGTGATCCGCCCCGTCCTGCGCCTGCAGCGCGACCCCAACGGCGCGTGGAACGCGCTGCAGATCTTCGCGGTGGAGGCGGGCGGCCGCCCCGTGGCCGCGGCCGAGGCGAAGCAGGGACGCACCTTCGACTTCCGCGACCTGCGGCTGGTGGACGGCCGCGCCCGCATCGTCACCGCGACCACTCCGCCCACCGGCCGCGCCCAGCCCCCCTACGTCCCCGGCCGCGCGCCCGAGAAGGTGCGCTACCGCGGGCAGTGGCTGGCCGTGCACACCATCAGCGGGTTGGACGCGCAGCTCGCGCTGGTGCGGGTGAAGGGCGAGGGCGGGTGGCGGGTGGAGATCGAGAGCGCCAACGCGGCGGTCAGCAATCCCGACACGCGCATCGAGGCGCTGGCCGGGGTGCTCGAGCAGGACGCGCGGCAGAACCTGCGCTTCGACATCCGCGAGTTCCGCACCCCCTACTCGCGCTTCGCGGGGGCGGGCACCGTGAACATGTCGGGCGCCACCCCGCGCTACGACATGCGCGTGCGCGCCAGCCCGCTCGACTTCCGCGACCTGGCCGGGATGGGCTTCGCGGTGCCGCGCGAGGGGACCGCGCGCTTCGCGCTGGAGGTGGAGACGCTCACCGGCAACCGCACCCGCTGGACGGTGACCGACGCGGCGGTGGCGGTGCTCGACTCGCGCGCCTCGGGGCGGCTGACGGCGATCACGCAGCCCGGCCGCGAGCCGGTGTTCAGCGACACCCGGCTCCTGCTGGACCCGCTGCGCATCGTGGACCTCGAGACGCTGGGCTTCATCCAGAAGGCGCCGCTGGGCGGCGAGATCCGCGGCACCGTGGCCAGCGTGGACGAGGTGACCACCGCCGGCGGCGGCGCGCTGAGGGTGGACCTCTCCGCCGCGCTGGTGGCCCGCAGCTCGGTGGACGCGCCGGTGTCGACCATCGCCGCGCGCGGCCTGGTCCGCGTCGGTGGCCCGGCCGGCTTCCGCATGGACGGGCTGCAGGTGACGGCCGAGCCGCTGAACCTGGCCACGCTGGCCGCGCTGTACCCCGCCCAGGCGCGGTTCCTCCGCGGCACGGTCCGCGGCGGGGCCACGCTGTCGGGGACGATGCAGCAGCTCCGGATCGAGGGCGGCGACCTGGCGTACTCGGTGGGCACCGCGCCCGAGACGCGGCTGCGCGCGCTGAACGGCACGGTGTCGATGGGCGGCGCCACGCCGCGCTTCGACCTGCGCGCGCGCGCCGAGCCGCTGGCGCTGGCCACCCTCACCCAGCTCTTCCCGCAGCTCCCCTTCCGCTCGGCCACGCTCAGCGGCCCGATCCACGTCTCCGGAACGCCGCAGAACCTGGCGTTCGACGTGGACCTGAACGGCAGCGCGGGCGCGCTGGCCATGCGGGGGACGCTGGGGCTGGGCGGGCGGGTGCCCACCTTCGACGTGACCGGCCGCGTGTCGGCCTTCCGCGCGGCGATGCTGGTGCAGGGCGCCCCCGCGGCCGCCGACGAGGTGACCGGCACCTTCTCGGCGCGCGGCAACACCGAGGACTTCCGCTTCGGGGTGGACCTGCGGCAGCGCAACGGGAGCTTCAACCTGGCCGGCACCATCCGCCGCCCCGCGGGCGTGCCGATGATCTTCGACGTGGCCGGCCGGGTCGACAACTTCCAGCTGGGCGTGCTGATGGGGCGCCCGGACCTCTTCCCCTCACCCGTGAGCGGCCCGATCCGCGTGTCGGGCGGCGGGCGGCAGCCGTACCGCTTCGACGTGGACCTCCGCGACCCGCAGGGGCGCCAGTCGTTCGCGCTGCAGGGGTGGTTCGCGCCGGGGACGGTGCCCAGCTACTCCATCCGCGGGCGCATCACCGGGCTCGACCTGGCGGCGCTCCCCGGGCTGGCCGCCTTCCCGCACACGCGGCTCAGCGGCTCGATCCTGCTGGACGGGCGCGGCACCACCCCCGAGACCTTCGTGGGGCGCGTGGAGTTCAACGCCGACCCGGGCTCCACCGTGGGCGGGATCGCGCTGAGCGCCGGAACGCTGAAGGTGAACAGCGACGGCGGGGTGCTGCGGGTGGACACGCTCCTCTTCGCCGGCCGCGGCTTCCGCGCCGAGGCGCGCGGCTCCATCGGGATCACCCGCAACGCGGGGCCGCTCTCCTTCTCGCTGAACGCGCCCAACCTGGCGCTGCTGCGCCCCTTCCTCCCCGGCAGCGACACCCTCCCCGAGCTGGCCGGGTCGGTGGCGATGTCGGGAACGATGCAGGGGACGCTCTCGAGCCCCTCCGTGGGCGTCTCGGGCCGGGCGCGCGGCTTCCGCTACGGCACCTACGCCGCGGGCGACCTGACCTTCACCTTCGCGGGGGTGAAGACGAACGGCGCGTGGACGGGCGACGCGGGGCTGAACGGCACGGCGCTGCGGGTGGGCGGGATGCAGCTGCAGGCGCTGAACCTGACCGCCAACCTGCGGCCGGGAGCCACGGCGTTCTCGTTCAGCGCGCGGCGCGACGCGCAGACCGACGTGACCGCGGCGGGAACGCTGGAGATGGACGGGCTCACCCCGCGCGGGGCGATTTTGGACGCGCTGGGGCTGCGCATCGGCGGCACCGAGTGGCGGCTGGCGCAGCGCGCGCGGGTGGGGTGGACCGAGGCGCGCGGGCTGGAGGTGGAGAACCTGCTGCTGCGCCGCACCGGCCCCGGCCCCGGCGGCCTGATCGCGGCCGAGGGCGTGCTCCCGCCGCGCGGGAACGCCAACTTCCGCCTGCAGCTGCAGGCGATCGACCTGGCCGAGGCGCGCCGCATCTTCCCCGCGCTCCCCGACGCCGAGGGGCGGC
>DASWMA010000468.1:0-2782 GCA_036399995.1 Longimicrobium sp.
GCGTGCAACAACCTGGGCGTGCTCTGCAACGTGCGCGGCCGGCGCGACCTGGCGCTCACCTGGTACCAGCGCGCGCTGGCGGCGTACCAGCGGCTGGGGAACGTGGCGGGGCTGTCGCAGACGCACCACAACCTGGGGATCTCGTACCGCGACCTGGGCTTCGACCGCGAGGCCGACACGCACTTCCGCCGCTCGGTGGAGCTGGCCGAGGAGGTGGGCCGCGAAGACGTGGTGGCGCTGGCCGAGACCGAGCGGGCCGGCCTGCGCGCGCGCTGGGGCGACGGCGCGCTGGCGGGCGAGATGGCGCGCCGCGCGCTGGAGCGGTTCCGCCGCATCGCCGACCCTACGGGCGCGGCGGGGGCCCTGCGCATCGTGGCCCTCGCCGCCCGCGCGCAGGGCCGTGACGCCGAAGCCGAGGCCACCTTCGACGAAGCGCTGGAGATCGCCCGCGCGCACGCCGACGCCCTGCTGCGCGCCGAGGTCCAGCGCGACCGCGCCGCCCTCCTGCGCGACACCGGCCGGGTGGACGCGGCGCGCGAGGCCTTCGCCGACGCCATGCAGCACTTCTCGCAGATCGGCGCCGCCGCCGAGGCCGAGGCGCTCCGCGCGATCATCGCCGAGCTCGCTCCGGACGCGCCAGCGTAGCGACCGACCCGAAGGCCCACACCTGGACGAGGCACCCCGATCCATTGGGGTGCCTCGTCTTTTTTGCGCTCCCACTGCGCCTGTCCGGGTACGCACCCGAAGGTAAACGTTCCACTATGGACATAAGCGTTTTCTTTGATCACCTTTATGCCAAGCGAGGGCTTGACGTCTCATATCAAAACCCGTATAATCCGATGAAGAAGGTGCCGGACAGGCCACTGAGGTGGGTGGGAAGCGCGAAGAAGGATTTCTGTGACTTCCCCGAGGCGGTGCAGGACGACTTCGGGTACGCGCTGTACCTGGTGCAGGTGGGCGTGAACGTGGTGCCCGGGGCCAAGCCGCTGGGGAAAGGCGTGCTCAAGGGGCTCGGGATCATCGAGCTGTGCGACGACCACGACGGCGACACGTACCGCACCGTCTACACGGCCCGGCTGGGGCGCGCGGTCTACGTGCTCGACGCCTTCAAGAAGAAGTCGAAGCACGGGATCGCCACACCGAAGCATGAAACCGACCTGATCCGGCAGCGCTACGAGGCGGCGGTGCGCCACGCGCGGGAGCGGGGCGAGCTCTGACCAACAGGGGGGAAGCCATGAGCGACGAAACCCGGATCGAGATCGAAGAAGGCAGCGGGAACCTGTGGGCCGACATCGGCCGTCCCGATGCCGACGAGGCGCTCGCGCGCGCCGAGCTGATGCGCCGGATCAGCGAAAGCATCCGCGCGCGTGGGCTCACCCAAGCGATGGCGGCCGAGATCCTCGACACCACGCAGCCCACCATCTCCGACCTGGTGCGCGGAAAGCTGTCGCGCTTCTCGCTCGAGCGGCTGATCGGCTTCCTCAACGCCCTGGGGCAGGACGTGGAGATCGTCGTCCGCGCCAACCCGGCCGAGGGCGGCGGGCGGGGACGGATCCGCGTGGCGGCCTGAGCGCACGCTCCGCGGCTGGTCCGAAAACGAAGGCGGGGTGCTCCGGATCGGAACACCCCGCCTTGCTTCATCCTTCCCCGGCCGCGGCTCAGGGCGCCACGTCGTAGAAGCGCAGCTCCTTCTCCCGCTCGATCGTGGTCTTCATCGTCCACTCGCTGTCGAACAGGATCAGCGGCTTCTCCTTGCTGTCGTACACCAGCGCCCGGCCGTAGCCGCCGCCAGCCACGCGCTCGATCTCGGCCATGGGCCCCTCCACCCACCGCGCGAAGCGGTAGCTCATCCCCTCGAGGCGGGCCTTCACGCCGTACTCGTGCTCGAGCCGGTGCAGCAGCACGTCGAACTGCAGCTTCCCCACGGCGCCCACGATCGGCGCGGGGCCGGTGATCGACTCGGCGTAGAACACCTGCGCGGCGCCTTCCTCCGAAAGCTGCTGCAGCCCCACGTCGAGCTGCTTGCGGCGCATGGGGTCGCCCACGTGGATGCGGGCGAAGTGCTCGGGGCTGAAGCGCGGGATCCCGCTGAACTCCAGGTCGCCGTTGGCGCTGAGCGTGTCGCCCACGCGAAAGGTGCCGCGATCGTGCACGCCGATCACGTCGCCGGGCCACGCTTCTTCGATCTGCGTGCGCTCGCGCGCCATGAACTGGGTGGGCTGCGCCAGGCGGATCTCGCGCCCCAGGCGCACGTGCTTCACCTGCATCCCCGCCTCGAAGCGCCCCGAGCACACCCGCACGAAGGCGATGCGGTCGCGGTGCTTGGGGTCCATGTTCGCCTGGATCTTGAACACGAAGCCGGTGAAGTGCGGGTCCAGCGGCTGCACCCGGCCGGTGGTGGCCTCGCGCGGGGTGGGCTCGGGCGCCAGCTCCAGGAACTGCACTAGGAACGGCTCCACCCCGAAGTTGGTGAGCGCGCTGCCGAAGTAGGTGGGGCTCACCTCGCCCGCCAGGAACGCCTCCTTCGAGAAGCCGGCCCCCGCCTGCTCCAGCAGCGACAGGTCGTCGAGCAGCTTCTCCAGCGCGTTCTCGGGAACGATGTCGTGGATGCGGTCGTCGTCGAGCGAAACGGTGTGCTCCTCGGCGCGGCGCTGGCCGTGGTCTTCGCCGCGCTCGAACAGGTGGATGCGCTCGTCGCTGCGGTCGTACACGCCCAGGAAGCGGTCGCCGGCGTGGATCGGCCAGGTCATGGCGTAGCACTTCATCCCCAGCTCGCGCTCCA
>DASWMA010000469.1:0-3679 GCA_036399995.1 Longimicrobium sp.
TGCCGCGCATCTTCGTGATGACGATGGGTCCCGGCGACCTGGTATGGGAGCGCTTCGGCCACAACGCCATCTGGGTGCACGACCCGCGCACCGGTGAGGACCTGGCGTACAACTACGGGATGTTCGACTTCCGGCAGGAGAACTTCATCCTGAACTTCGCCCGCGGGCGGATGCAGTACTGGATGGAGGGGATCGACGCGTACCTCACGCTCGACCACTACCAGCGGTACAACCGCAGCGTGTGGACGCAGGAGCTGAACCTCACGCCCCAGCAGGCGCGCGAGGTGAAGGCGCTGCTGGAGAGCAACGAGCGCCCCGAGAACCGCTTCTACCGCTACGACTACTACCGCGACAACTGCTCCACCCGCCTGCGCGACATCCTGAACCTGGTGCTGCGCAACGGGCTGAAGCAGGCCACCGCCAGCCGGCCGTCGGAAACCACCTACCGCTGGCACACGCGCCGGCTGGTGGGCGACGGCGCCGCCAACGTGCCGATCTACAGCGCCATCGACATCGGCCTGGGCCCCGCCGCCGACCGGCCGATCAGCCGGTGGGACGAGATGTTCCTGCCGATGAAGCTGCGCGACGAGGTGGCCGCCTTCCGCGTGCCCGACGCAACGGGCCGGATGGTGCCGCTGGTCGCCCGCCAGCACACGGTGTTCGCCGCCACGCGCCCGCCCGAGCCGGCCGGCCCGCCGCGCTGGCTGATCGGCTACCTGGTGGCCGGCTTCGCGCTGGCGGCGGTGATCGGCGGGCTCACGCTGGCCACGCGGAAGAGCGGGGCGGCGCGGTTCGGCTTCGCGCTGGTCACCTCGCTGTGGCTGCTGTTCGCGGGAACGGGCGGGCTGATCCTGCTGGGGCTGTGGATGGTGACGGACCACGAGATCGCGTACCGCAACGAGAACCTGTTCCAGCTTTCGCCGCTGGCGCTGCCGCTGGTGCTGCTGATCCCCGCGCTGGGCTACGGCGCGCGCTGGGCGGGGAGGTGGGCGGCGCGGCTGGCGTTCGCGGCGGCGGCGCTGTCGCTGCTGGGGTTCGTGCTGCAGATCCTGCCGTGGTTCGACCAGGGGAACGGCGACCTGATCGCCCTGGCGCTGCCGGTGAACCTGGCGATCGCCTGGGCCGCGTGGTACCTGGGCGGCGCCCACCATGCCCCGCCCGAGGTGGCGCGGCTGCAGCCGGCGCGGAAGAAGAAGGTGGCGGCGTAGGGGGGCGCCGTCGGCACCGCGGGCTCTCACCCTGGCGTTCAGGCGCGCGACTTCGTCGCGTCCTGAACGCCTGTCCCTCTCCCAAAACAACCTGGGAGAGGGACCTGGGCTCGCTTCGCTCGCGGCTCCTTCGAGCGCACGACGAGGCCTCTCGCGTGCACCGACATCGCGGCCGCACCCGAAGCTGGTAGTCCGCGAAGGCGGACTTCGTGTGGTTGTTGCAGCGAATTCATTCGCCCCATCCAGAGCAGCGGATCCATAGCCCTGCCGGCCCGGGACGATCTCGATTTCAGCCATTTGAGCATCAACCGGCACCCGCTGACGCACGCAGATGGAAGTCCAGGTATTCGGCACCAAGAGCTGCAACGAGACGAAGAAGGCGCTCCGGTTCTTCAAGGAGCGCCGCATCAAGACGCACTTCGTCGACCTGAAGGAGCGCGCCGCCAGTCCCGGCGAGTTGAAGCGCTTCGCGCAGAAGTTCGGGTGGGAGAAGCTGCTCGACCGCGAAGGGAAGCACTTCCGCGACCGGGGGCTGCACGTGGCGCACGTTTCCGAGGGCCGCATCCCCGCGCTGCTGGAGGACGACCCGATGCTGCTGGTGACGCCGCTGCTGCGGCAGGGGAACGAGCTGGCGATCGGGTGGGACGAGGCGCGCTGGCGCGACCACGTGAAGCAGGCGGGTTGACGTGAGGATCGTGGCCGGCAAGTGGGCCGGGCGTCACCTGACCTCTCCCGCAGACCGGCGGGTGCGCCCTACCGCCGAGCACGTGCGCGACGAGTGGCTCAAGCTGCTGCAGCGCGATCTCGACGGCGCGCGCGTGCTGGACCTGTTCGCCGGCACCGGCGCGCTGGGGCTGGAAGCGCTCTCGCGCGGCGCGAAGCACGCCGACTTCGTGGAGACGCGCCCGGCCAGCCTGCACGCGCTGAAGGCCAACCTGGCCGCGTTGCACGCGCGGGAGAAGAGCCGCCTGTTCAAGAAGGACGCGCTCCCCTTCGCCGCCGCGCTGGAGGCGGGCGCCTACGACGTGGCCTTCGCCGACCCGCCGTACGGCTCGGGGATGCTGGACCGGCTGATCGAGACCTGGCGCCAGACGCCGTTCGCGCGCGTGCTGACCGTGGAGCACGCCGCCGACCACCCCCTCCCGCTCCGCGGCGAGACGTGGGATTTCGACGCGACCACCTCCGTCACCATCTACCGCGCGTCCTGAGGCTTTTGAACGGCGGGCTCGGGGCGCCAACGGGGCTGCGTGCGCACCGCCGACCCCGATCCGCCGGTTGAAACCGGCGGCTGGAACGTCCGGAAGTCCGCCTCCGCGGACTGCACGCACAGATCCCCGCGCGCCGTCAGTCCCATTCGCACGACCGACCATCCACCCCACGCGCCGGACTCTCCCGCACAACCTCTCCCGGTACGGGAGAGGTGGACGCCCTCAGGCGGCCGGAGAGGGCGCGATGCCGCCGGGGCGAGCAGAAGCCCCGCCGCGCCCCACCGCACCAACGTCCGCCGCCCCTCCGCTGTATCCCTCTCTGCAGGCCGATCGCGATGATCACGCATTCGTGAGGCGATACATCCCATGATCCGCATCCCCACGCTCACCACCGCCGCCGCGGCGCTCGCGTACGCGGCCGCAGCGCTCCCCGCATCCGTCCACGCGCAGGCGCACGATCACGCGCAGACGCACGGCACGCCCGCCACCCACGCCGCCGCAACCGCGCCGATGTCCGCACGCGACTCGGCGGTGCTGGCGGAGCAGGTGGCGGCGCTGCGGGCCGCCACGGCCCGCTACCGCGACCACGCCAACGCGGTGAGGGACGGCTACCGGCTGTTCGGGCAGGAGGGGCCGGTGATGGGCGAGCACTGGTTCCGGCGCGACCTGGTGGACCGCCCGCTGGACCTGTCGCAGCCCTCCACGCTGCAGTACGCGAACATCGATGGGCGGAAGGTGCTGGTGGGCGTCGCCTACACCGTCTACCGCCGCCCGGGCGACCCCGTCCCCGAGGGCTTCGCGGGGAGCGGCGACGGGTGGCACACGCACGACGTGGCGCAGCTCGCCACCGCCGCGACCGCCGACCGGCCGCTCGCCCGCCGCATCGTCCAGCGCCGCATCTGGGAGGGGAAGGTGGGGCCGGAGGGGCGCAGCCTCCTCACCATGGTCCACGCCTGGGTGTGGCTCGACAACCCCGACGGGCTGTTCGCGCACGAGCACCGCGCGCTCCCCTACCTGCGCGCCGGCCTCCCCGCCGCGTGGGCCGCCGACGCGCCCACGGGTGCCCCGGAGGGCGTGGCGCTGCTGGCCCCCGACGCCTGCGCCGCCCAGGTGAAGCGCGTCGAGAGACTTGCTCGCACCGACGGAGAGCAGGAGCGGCTGCTGGCCGCCGCGTGCGAACAGCAGGCCGCGCAGCTCCGCGCCGCGGTGGAGCGGCAGCGCGACGCGGCCGCCGTGAACACCGCCGCCGCCCGCGCCTGGGCC
>DASWMA010000470.1:0-15599 GCA_036399995.1 Longimicrobium sp.
AGAAATCGATGGCCACCGCGCCCATCCGCCGCGCCAGCGAGGGGCGGTCCACGCGGGTGCGCCCGGAGGGCAGGCGCACCACCCGTAGCCAGAGCGCCAGAGCGGCGATCGCCGCGATCACCGCGAGGGGTGAGCTGACGGCCTCCACCCACTCGCCGCCGGGGGTGGCGGATGCGGGCTGCGTGCCGCCGCCTCCGACGAAGAGCAGCACGAGCACGGCCACGGCGATGCCGCCCGCCTCCGAGGGAGACGGGAAGGGGGCGCGCCCCGGCGGCCGCGGGGCGGCCGGCTCTCGCTCGCTGTCGAGCGGAGGCGACGGCTGCAGGCCGGTGCTCACGTGGTGGCGTACACGCCCAGCTCGGCCGTCTGGCCCACGGGCATGGCGCCCTCGCGGCTCTTCAGCGCCTCTTCGGCGGCGGCGGCCACCTCGGTGGTCACCTCGGCCTCGATCCGCTCCAGCACGTCGCGGCCCACGCCCTCGCCTTCGAGCCACGCCTCGTACATCCCGATCGGGTCGCGGCGGCCCCAGTCGCGGAACACCTCGGGGGCGAAGAGCTTGCGCGCCTCCCGCTCGTCGTGCGTGGCGTGCCCGCCCATGCGGAAGGTCTCGGCCACCAGCAGCGACGTGCCCTCGCCGGCGCGGGCGCGGTCGGCCGCCACGCGCGCGGCGCCGTACGCGTCGAGCACGTGGTTGCCGTCGAAGCTCCCGCCCAGCACGCCGTACATGGCCGGCCAGTCGTCGAAGGCGCCGGCGGAGTGCACGTCCACGTGCGTGCCCAGCGCCACCTGGTTGTTCTGGATGATGAAGATCGCGGGGAGCCGCTTGACCCCCGCGAAGTTGATCGCCTCGTGGATCCCCGCGTGCTTGGTGCTCCCGTCGCCGATCCAGGTCATGGCCACCCGGTCCTCCCCGCGCTGCACGAAGCTGAGGGCGATCCCCGCGATCACCGGCGGGATGTCGCCGATGTTGGAGATCGGCGGGAGCACGCCGAACCCCAGGTCGCCCACGTGCAGGTCGCGCCCGCCGCTGGGCCCGTCGGCGGTGCCCAGGTAGGTGCGGAAGATCTCCGCCACCGGCATCCCCATCTCGTGGCAGGCGCCCGCGTTGCGGATCATGGGCCCCACCACGTCGCGGCCCGGCCCGCTGCGCCGCAGGGCGTGCACCGGGCCGATGGTGGTGGCCTCTTCGCCCACGCCCAGCCACGCCTTGCTGATCACCCCGTTCTTCACCCAGCGCTTGAGCTCCACGTCGTGCAGCCGGTTGCGCAGCAGCCCGGCGTAGATGTCGAGCAGCGCGCCCTGGTCGAGCGCGCGGATCACCGCCTTCCGCTCCGGGTCGGCGTCGATGCGCTCGCGGTACTGCCGCAGCAGCTCCGGGTCGGCCGTCCAGTCCAGGTACTCGGGGGGGTCGTAGGCGGAAAAGCGCTTCATGGGTGGCGGAACAGCAGGCGGTGAATGGAGATGCGTGAGCCGGGGAGCATACGTCGGGCGCGGCGGGTGGCGCAATGCCGGGCGGTGGATCGCGAGGGCACGACGGAGGGGGTGCGAACTTCCGCAGCCGGTCCCGTCCAACTGCCATCGGGATGGACGCACGCGCGGCCACCCGCTTCACGCACCGCCGGGTGCACATGCGAAAGGGGCGATCATGGCAGACTGGGGGAGGATCCTGGGGCACGGGCTCGACTTTCTGACCGGGGCCGCCGCGGGCGCGCTGGTGGAGCGCTGGCTGAACGACGACTTCCAGGACGCGCTGGGCGAGATCGCCGAGTTCATCAAGGCGTCGCCCGAGGAGACCATCGACATGATGGACCAGATGCTCCTGATGAAGACCATGCTGGTGATCGACCCCGAGCGGCGCGAGAACGTGGTCAAGTTCTACGCCTATTACAAGATCGCCGAGTTCGCGAAGTTCGGCCGGTTCCGCGGCTTCCCGAAGCTGGACCTGTAGGGGGGCGCCGCGCCGGCGTGGGGGAGGGTGGCGGGGTGGCGGTTAGGAGACGATTAGGCGGCGGGCGGCCGTACAACCCGCACGGGGAGAGCGGCGACCAAGGGGCGCACGTCGACCGAGGACGTGCGAACCGGCCTTCGACCACGCTCCTCCCGAATCGAGACGCCACGATGCGTATCCGTACCCTCTTCGCCGCCGCCTTCGCCCTGGGCGCGTCCACGACCGCGCTCGCCGCCCAGGCGCCGAACCCCGCACCCCCGCTGGACGCCGCCGCGCGCCGGGCGATCGTGGACAGCGCCGCCAGCCTGCTCACGCGCTACTACGCCTTCGCCGACACGGGGCAGATGCTGGCGGCGCACCTGCGCGCCCGCATGGCCGCCGGCGCCTTCGACGGCGCCTCGACCGAGCCCCAGCTGGGCGAGGCGCTGACGCGCGAGATGCAGGCGTTCAACCACGACGTCCACCTGTACACCGTCTATCGCCCCGGCGCGGGAACGCAGGCGGCCGGCGCGTTCCGCATGGTGCAGGGCGGCACGCGCCCGCAGCCCTCGGCCGCCGACGTGGCCGCGCTGCGGCGGCAGAACTACGGCGTCGCGCGCGCCGAGCGGCTGGACGGCAACGTGGGCTACATCGAGATCACCAGCTTCACCCGCGGCGACGAAGCGGCCGCGGCGATCGACGCGGCGATGGCGATGCTGTCGCACGTGGACGCGATGATCATCGACCTGCGCCGCAACGGCGGCGGCAGCGAGATGACGCACTACCTGATGAGCTGGTTTCAGCCCGACGGCGCCCCGCAATCGTGGAACTACACGCGGATGATGGGCGACACGATGAAGAACGTGAGCCGCCCGGTGCGGGGCACCAAGCGGCTCGACATCCCCCTGTACGTGCTGACCAGCGGCCGCACCGCGTCGGCCGCCGAGGCGTTCGCCTTCACCATGCAGCAGGCCGGCCGCGGGAAGACGGTGGGCGCCGCCACCTCGGGCGCCGGCTACAACAACATGACCTTCCCGCTCACGGAGCGGACGGCGATCTCCATCTCCATCGGCCATGCCTTCTACCCGGCCACGGGGAAGCGCTGGGAGGGCACCGGCGTGCTCCCCGACATCGCCGTGCCGGCCGAGCAGGCGCTGGCCACCGCGCGCGCCGAGGTGCTGAGGACGCTGGCCGGCCGCGAGGCCGACCCGCGCCGCAAGCAGGAGCTGGCCTGGGCGGCCGAGATGGCCGAGGCCGAGCTGCGGCCGGTGGCCGTCCCCGCGCAGGCGCTGGCGCGGTACGCCGGCACCTACGGCACCCGCGTGGTGACGGTAGACGGCGGCCGCCTGGTCTACCAGCGCCGCGCCGACCGCCCCGGAGACGCGGTGACGCCGGTGTCGGAGACGGTGTTCGCCCCGTCGCCCGACACGCGCATCGAGTTCGTGCGCGACGGCTCCGGCGCCGTCACCGCCCTGCGCACCCGCACCGCCGCCGGCGACGTGCAGACGTATCCGCGGACGAAGTAACGGCAACTGCCTGGGCTCACACAGAGGCACAGAGACACAGAGAAAAAACCGCAGTTCTCTGTGCCTATGTGTGACCTGGCGGTAGAAGCCTGGAATGCGAACGGGCCGGCTCCCTGCGAAGGAAGCCGGCCCTTTCTCCATGCGTCCCGGCCCCCGCGGCCCCCACCGCGAGCACATCACAGCCCCACCTGATGCCGGCACGACGGGACATTGATGGCGTCGTCGCATCCTGATCCTCCACGAACGCGGGGCGGGCTCACCTGCCGTCCCACCACTCTGGATGCAGGAGGTCATCGATGCCCGGTCAGTACAAGGTCGTGATCGTGGGAGGTGGCGTTGCCGGCCTGTACGCGGCGTGGCGCCTGTGCGTGGACGCCGCCTCCACCACGGGGCTCACGCCCCGGGACGTGCTGGTGGTGGAAGGCTCGGCCAGCACGGGCGGACGGCTGTTCACCAAGCCGCTCGACGAGTTCGTCGGCGGCGTGGGTGCCGATCGGGGCTTCGCGCCGAGCTGGGCGGAATGCGCTTCCTGAACTACCACGTCTACGTCGGCTCGCTCGCGCAGAAGCTCGCCATCCCGTACGAGTCGTTCGAAGCCGATGACCTGAACAACTGGCACTACCTGCGAGGGGCGGTGATGCAGTCCTTCACGCAGGGGCCCGGACCCTCCTTCGCCAACCAGATGGTGTACGCGCTGGCCCCGGAGGAGCACGCGCAGATGCAGCCGTCCCCGGCCGACCCGCACCCCACCCCGGGAACCATCGTGGGCAACGCGCTGGTGGGGCCCGTGGTGCCCCGGGACAAGCTCCCGTCCACGAGCACCTCTCTGCGTGAGCTGGTGAACTACTGTCTCGGCGCGCAGGCCGGGGGGCAGCCGCTGTGGCAGCAGGGGTTCTGGAACCTGGTGGTGCGGAACGGCCAGTACGACGCGGGGGGCCGGATCTCGAACGAAGCCTTCGAGTTCTACACCGACGCGGGCGCCTACGACACCGTGCCCGCGAACTGGAACGCCGCCACGGCGGTGGCCGACATGACCGCCGACTTCGCGACCACGCCCACCTACTACGCCCTCGACGCCGGATACGAGGCGCTGTGTGACGCATTGGCCACGGCGCTGACCAGCGCGGGGGTAACCATCCAGACGGGGAGCCCGGTAACCCTGCTGGAGGAGCTGGGCGGTGAGTACGGCCTCACGCTCGCCGACGGAACGCTGCTCGGTGCCGGAAACGTGATCCTGGCGCTGCCGCCGCGCGCGCTCCAGCTGATGGCGGGCCTCTCGGTTCCGCTTCAGAAGATCCGCGACCTGCTCCTGCAGTGCTCGCCGGTGCCGCTGTTCAAGATCTTCCTGGTGTACGCCGACCAGGGCGACACGCCGTGGTGGAGCGCGTTCCTCCCGGGCGGCGTGGCGGACCTGCCGGTGTTCACGCGCATGACCACCGACCTGCCCCTGCGCCAGAGCTACAACTTCGGCGTGTGGACCGACACCGCGAGCTCCACCACGTATTCGCTGATCCAGGTGTCGTACAGCGACGGGCTCCGGGCCGGGTACTGGGCCGGCCTCCTGAGCGCCGAAACCGGCCAGCAGATCAACACCGACATCTTCGCCGACCTGTCGCCGATGACCGGGACGGAGAACAAGGGCTCGGGCTACGCGGAGTGGACCGACGGCTCGCCGCTGGCCGGGCACCCGCTGTTCACCGTGGCCCACGAGCAGTTCGTCACCTTCCTGCAGACGATCGCCGCGGCGAGCAAGCTCCCGCCGGCCGACGTGGGCACGCCGGTGGCCGGCGCCGCCATCGACTGGGCCACCGACCCGTTCGGCGGCGGCGTCAACTTCTGGAACGTGGGGGCCGACGTGCAGACGGCGTACGCCCAGGTCCTGAACCCCACGCCCATGCAGCCGAGCGGCGAGCCGACCGGCACCGGCGGGCTGTTCATCGTGGGGGAGGGCTACTCGCTGATGCAGGGGTGGGTCGAGGGCGCGCTCTGGTCCGTCGAAGACGCCCTGGCGGCTGCGTACGGGTCGCAGTGGAGCGCGCCGACGTGGCTGCTCCCCGGCCCCATCGGCCCGTTCCCCGGCGAACCGGCCCAGACGCTACGCCGCCATGGGCGTGGCGCGCGCTTGCATCCCCGTTCCCCGGTCGACGGAGGAGACACCATGTCCGATCACCAGAATGCGGCAGGCTCCGGCGGAAACCCGGGCATTCCGCGCCCCACGCGGTTCGTGACCGTGATCAACGAGGCGATCGAACACTATCCGCGCCACCACGGGCCCCGAATCCAGCTGGCTGCGTGGGTGGCCAACCACATCGTCGCGTACCTCGACCTGCCGGCGCAGGAGCCGCCGCCGAACCATGGGGCGGGCGGGCACGGCCACCACGAGGGCGCGGTGCGGATCTCCAACCTGGGCGAGGCGGTGCAGCGGGGGCTGGACGAGTGCGAGCGCAGCCACCAGAAGATCGGGCCGATGTGTGGGGACTACGTCGCCCGCTCGGTGATCGACTGGCTCCAGAACACCTGCTGAACGGTGCTGGAGCGACGAAGGCGGGTGGGGCGCGCGCCGCGCCCCACCCGCGCACGCAAGGCTCGGAATGCGAACGGGCCGGCTCCCCGCGTGGGAAGCCGGCCCGCTCTCGTACTCCGTACTTTCGTACTGCCGTTACGAAGCCGACTCCAGGGTGGCGTCCATCGTGATCTCCACGCCGGCGAGCGCCTTGCTCACCGGGCACCCCACCTTGGTGCCGGCCGCGATCTCCTGGAACTGCGCGTCGTCGATGCCGGGCACCACGGCGCGCACGTTCAGCTTCATGGTGGTGATCGCGAAGCCCTCGCCCACCTTGTCCACCGTGCAGGCGGCCTTCGTCTCCACGCGGGTGGCGGTGTGGCCCGCCTTCTCGAGCCCCACGGCCAGCGCCATGCTGAAGCACGCCGCCTCGGCGGCCGCCAGCAGCTCTTCGGGGTTGGTGCCGCCCGAGTCGCCGAAGCGCGAGCCGAACGAGTAGCTCCCGCTGATGGCGCCGCTCTCCCCCTCGAACCGCCCGTTTCCACCCTGCAGCCCGCCTTCCCACACGGCGCTCGCGTTGCGCGTAGGCATCCCGCCCTCCCCTGGATCTCGGTTCTCATTTCGCCCGCCGCCCGACGGCGCCGGGGGGCGGAGAATGTACGGACTCGATGCAGGGCGGGCCACCCTGGGCCGCCCGCGTCCGATCGGTGCGCGACTGCTCCCGCGTCAGTGCGCGCGCGTGGCGGCAGGCGCCGCGGCGGGCCGGCGGAAGAGCGCGGCGTAGCGGCCGTACCCCTCGGCCTGCAGACGCTCGGCGGGGACGAAGCGCAGCGACGCGGAGTTGATGCAGTAGCGCAGCCCGGTCGGCCTGGGGCCGTCGTCGAAGACGTGGCCCAGGTGCGAGTCGCCACGGGCCGAGCGCGCCTCGGTGCGCACGCCGTACGAGCGGTCGGTGCGGGTGCGGACGTTCGCCGGCTCCAGCGGCCGGGTGAAGCTGGGCCAGCCGGTGCCCGAGTCGTACTTGTCGAGCGAGCTGAACAGCGGCTCGCCCGAGACCACGTCCACGTAGATGCCGGCGCGGTGGTTGTTCCAGTACTCGTTGCGGAACGGCGGCTCGGTGGCGTCGTGCTGCGTCACCTGGTACTGGAGCGGCGTGAGGGTGCGCCGGAGCTCCGCGTCGCTCCGTTTCGCGTACACCGGGGCGGCGGCCTGTCGCGTGGCCTGCGCCGCCACCGGCGCGGCGAAGGCGCCGGCGGTGAAGGTCGCCGCCAGCGCGGCGGCGAGCATATGCGTCCACTGGATCATCTTGTCGACTCCTTAAGGTGTAGCCGGGGTGTGCCCGGCTCAGTGCTGCTGCCCGCCCGCCGCGCCGCCCCACAGCTCGCGCAGGCGGCGGTCACGGCCGCAGCCCACGCGATAGGAGTCGTAGTGCGCGGCGTGCCTCTCCGCGAAATCCTGGTGGTGCGCCTCGGCCGTGTAGAACGGCGCCGCGTTCGCGATCTGCGTGGTCACGGGGCGGGTGAAGCGCGCCTGCATCGTGGCCTTCGACGCCTCGGCCAGGCGGCGCTGCCCGGCCCCGCGGGTGAACACCACGGTGCGGTACTGCGGCCCGTGGTCGCAGAACTGCCCGTCGGTGGCGAGGGGGTCGATGTTGTGCCAGTACACGTCCAGAAGCCGCGCATAGCTGGTGCGAGCCGGGTCGAACACCACCTGCACCGCCTCGGCGTGCCCCGTCCGCCCCGTCACCACGCTGTTGTATGAAGGGTTCGCGACCGCGCCGCCGCTGAACCCCGACACGGCCGAGATCACCCCCGGCACGTGCTCGAACGCCTTCTCCATCGACCAGAAGCAGCCGCCCGCGAACACCGCGGTGTCCGATGCGACTGATCGCGAGGGCGCAGGCGCGGCCTCGGCGTGTTGCGGGCGCGGCATGAACGCACCCGCGGCTGCGATCAGCGCCACGGCGGCGAGCGTAGCGGAAACGCTGCGGACAGAGGTCGAGCGCATGGCGTCCCTTGGAAGCAACGGTTGAGTAAGGACGACGCTAACTTGCAGACTGATATACGGATACACCACAGCTGGTGGATCCATCCATCGGATTGGATCCCGGAGGATTGGAGACGGAATCACGGTTGTGGTTACATCCTGCGCTGATCCACGGACGCGAATCGCCCCCGCAGCCTCTGCCGCGGGGGCGATTACGATCAGGATACCTTGTCGAGCCATGGTGGCGGTTCCACGCCGGCCCGTACGTGCGCCCCACGTAGCGTATCAAGAAGATTCGCCAAAACTTGAGGCCGAGCTTCATCTGGAAGTCTATCAAGTAGGACATCGACTGCTACTTGGATGTGGTCATCAGATAAATCGCCCGCTTGTACTCCCAGAGATAGGTACCAAACGCGGAGCTTTTGAAGCGTTTGGGCACGCGGCCGGGTCTCACCGGAGATAAAGAGTTGCAGCCCTCGGTGAGTCATGCCCACCTGTTCCGCGACGGTTCTCAGTGAACTCGCTTCCACTGCGCGGCGAAGCGACACGCGCAGAACTTCAGGCGATACGCCCCTCATAGGCGTCGCCCTCCACGCGCCCTTGCGCTAGAGTGGATACAATGGATAATTTCAGGTTGGTTACACTTGGTAGGCTACACTGCTCACGTTCCACGAGCAAGGCGGACGCAGATGAACAGCCGTCGCGAGATCGACATGGAACTCCGCGAGCGCTGGGCTGGCCAGATCCTGCTGGAAGAGTTGCATCTGGCGGAGATGCGGGAGATCATCCGCGCACACACGGTGCTCACCGGTACGCCGCAGTTGCAGATCGCGCGTGAGGTGAAGATGTCGCCACGGCGCCTGCGCGGCTTTCTTGGCGGCGTGGAACTTCGCGACGATGATTGGGAGACCGTCTCGCGGTGGTGCGAGGGAAAGCCCACGCCGCTCATTGTTCCCGAAACCGTAGCGGTCGGCGTCCTCGCACGGTGGGCGCTTCGCGGTCAAATGCGGAACGTGCGAGCCGAAATCGCGCGGGCGACCCGCATGACATACGAACGCACGGGTCACCAGCTACCTCCATGGGCAGCGCAGGCACTGGACATCCTTTAAGCAGCTGAGAGACTTTGAGGGGAATTATTTTCAGAAACATTCTTGTTGTGCCCGTCGTAAGGCTTCGTGCATGCGGTCTTGATTACTTAGCTGGAAAGCCAGCACAAAATCTATATGACGGGCAGAGCCATCGCTTGGTGTAGCGATCAATTCTTCAATGCCAGCAAGCACGCTCGGTCCATACTTCTCAAGTTGTTCGATGATGTCGTCGGTTGCCCTTGCCGTTTCAACGAGAACTGGTTCGAAGCACTCTGGTGCGTGAGCACGCCTGATGCGCTGCGACCACTCGAGAACTTCCGCATATAGAGCAGCGACTCTACGGGCGCAGAACACGATTCCATCGGCGTCTCCAGAGTTACCCGGTTGTCCCAACGCAGCTTGCAGGTGCTGAGACATTAACACCTCCAGCATCACAAGAATTCTTCGGATTTCAGCCGTTCGCGTCTTAATCCATGTCATCGCTTCAAACGACTCGATCCACTCTCCTTGCCCTAAGGCTATTCCAATGCGATGCTCTGCACGAAGGTCACGGTAAATTGCGATCTCGTCAATGAGTACCTGCGCAAAGAGGCGATACTCCCAATAATCGGGCTGCTCTAGCATCAAGCGGAGCGATTTGCCTCGGATGCCATCGGGAATACTCTGCGGTTGTGTTCTAAGCACCAGCAGATTTCTCAAAGCTTCTCGCATGAGATGTGCGAATTGTAGCCGCAGTGTTTCTACGATCTCACCTGCCACCTCGAACTCACGCATCCATACTTTGTCGATATTTCGGACGGTCCGAACGAACCCGAACACTTTCGAGTCCGCGACCACGGACGAAAATCAGCATCAGGATTCCGCTCCCAAATCGGCAACGCCCCGAGAACGCTTTTCTCCACGAATGCGTAAATGGGTATTCCTTTGGCACGTGCAGCCAAGTACTCCAGATTCGTGACCGATTTACCACTGCTCGGATCTGTATAGCCGTACCTTCCACCCAGTATCAGAATCAAGATGTCTGCGTCACGCTCGACCCGTCTCCGGCAGTTCTCAATCGTATCCACATCGGGGTCTACGGGAAAAGAGGCGAACTCTGACAGGAGCGCCGAATACCCCAGATCCCGCTGGATAAATTGTGCGAGATCAGCTCGAACTTGTCGAAGATCAAAAAAAGTTGAGCTCACCATTACGACAGGAACGTTTGCGCTCACTTTAGACCATCCCTTTATAGCTGTGGAGTAGCTCGACCAAGGCGCTGGCAGCGTCGCAGTTCCGTCTCAACCTCGATCCGCCAACCCGACTTACAATTCGTGCGGGGGAGTCTAAGTGAAATCACAGTGGTCTCCAAGTGCAGCAAGATGATGCACGTGCTGCCCCTTTGAACTTTGCGTTGTCGACACCACGCTGTACGTTGTGGCGCAGACACCATAATTTGCCCTCCCGCTCCGCAACGACCGATGAGCCGACGCGCTCCGCTGCTCGCCGCCGTCCTGCTTGCCCTCGCGTCCACCGCCGCCGCGGCGCAGGTGCGGCCGCTGACCCGGCCGGAGCGCACGGGATTCCTGGAGACCAGCCGGTACGCCGACGTGACGGCGTTCCTCGACACCGTGGCCGCCGCATCGCCGCGGATCCACCTCACCACCTTCGGCTACACCTTCGAGGGGCGTGCGCTGCCGCTGGCCGTGGTCAGCACGCTGCGCGACCCGTCGCCGCAGGCGGTGCGGGCGAGCGGCAGGACCGTCGTCTACCTGCAGGGGAACATCCACGCGGGCGAGGTGGAGGGGAAGGAGGCGCTGCTGCAGATCCTCCGCGACGTGTCGCGCGGCGGGCACGCGGCGTGGCTCGACTCGCTGGTGCTGCTGGTGGCGCCGATCTTCAACGCCGACGGCAACGAGCGCGTGGCGCTGAACAACCGGCCGCAGCAGCACGGGCCGCTGGCGGGGATGGGCACGCGGCCGAACGGGCAGGGGCTCAACATCAACCGCGACTTCACCAAGCTGGAGACGCCCGAGGCCCGCGCGCAGGCCGCGCTGATGCAGGCGTACGACCCGCACGTGCTGGTGGACCTGCACACCACCAACGGCACTTTCCACGCGTACCACCTGACGTACGCGGCGCCGCTGCACCCCAACACCGACAGCGCCCTCGCCCGCGTCACCCGCGGCGAGTGGCTGCCCGCGGTGGCGCGCGCGGTGAAGACGCGCTACGGCTACGAGTTCTTCGACTACGGCAACGTCCCCACCGCCGAGAGCCCGTGGGCGGCGGCCCCGGGCGCCGAGCGCGGGTGGTACACCTTCGACTGGCGTCCGCGCTTCAGCAACCACTACTGGGGGCTGCGCAACCGCTTCGGGATCCTCAGCGAGACCTACTCGTACCTCACCTTCCGCGAGCGGATCGACGTGCAGCGGCGCTTCGTGGAAGAGGTGGTGGAGTGGGCCGCGCGTAACGCCACGCGCATCCGCGGCATCACAACAGAGGCGGACCGGCGCGACCTGCGCGGCGCCGCGCTGGCCACCACGGCGCGGCTGCGGCGCACGGGCCCGGCCACCGTGCTGATGGGCGCGGTGGCCGAAGAGCGCAACCCGTACAGCGGCGAGGTGATCCATCGCCGCCGCGAGGTGGTGCGCCCCGAGCAGATGCCGCTGTTCATCGACTACCAGGCCGCCGAGACGGAGCGCGTCCCCGCCGCCTGGCTGGTGCCGGACAGCCTGCGCGACGTGGCGGAGCGGCTGCGGGCGCACGGCGTCCGCTTCGAACGCACCGACCGGACCGCCGTGGAGGTCGAGATCTTTCGCATCGACTCGGCCTCCACCGCGCGCTTCGAGCTGGAGAAGCACCGCGAACGGCGGGTGTACGGGCGATGGGAATCGAGCGTGGCCAAGCTCCCGGGCGGCTGGCTGCGCGTTCCCACCGACCAGCCGCTGGGCCGGCTGGCGTTCACGCTGCTGGAGCCGCGGTCCGACGACGGGTTCGCGGCGTGGGGGCTGCTGGATGCGTGGCTGAGCGCGCCCGCCTATCCCATCCTGCGCGAGCCGTCGGCGGGCACGGCTCCGGGCCGGTGAGGCCACGGCCGGCTACGGGCGGTGAACGGCCGGCCGATCGGCGGGGCTGATTGACTGGCCCGCGGCGGCCGGGTACGTTCCGCGCAACCTTTGTCTCTTCTCCGATTTCGGGTAACGGGTGGCAGCCGCCTCCAGCGATCAAAACGCAGCCAGGCGCGCCGGCAGGGGGAACCTGACGGCGCTGATGTTCGCCGCGTTCGTGGACATGATGGGCCTCCTGATGGTGGTCCCCCAGCTCCCGTTCGTGGCCACGCGGCTGGGCGGCGGCGGCTTCGTGGTGGGCGCGCTGATCAGCTCGTTCTCGCTGGCGCAGCTGCTGAGCGCGCCGCTGTGGGGGCGGATGAGCGACCGCTACGGCCGCCGCCCGGTGCTGCTCACGGCGCTCTTCGCGTCGGTGGCGGCGTACCTGATCTTCGCCTGGGCCAGCGTTCCCTCGGCCAGCTCCCAATCCAATCCCTCGTTCTACCTCCTCCTCCTCTTCCTCTCGCGCATCGTGCAGGGCGCGGGGGGCGGCACCGTGGGCGTGATCCAGGCGTACGTGGCCGACAGCACCGAGCCGCGCGACCGGGCCCGCGCGCTGGGGTGGCTGTCGGCGGCGACCAACCTGGGTGTGAGCATCGGCCCCGCCATCGGCTCGCTGGGGGTGAGCCTGTGGGACGAGCGCGCGCCGGGGGTGCTGGCGGCGGTGATCTGCGCCGTCAACATCGTGTTCGTGTGGATGTTCGTGCGCGAGTCGCACGTGCCCGACACCGCCCCCGCGGGCGCGGCGCCGCCGGTGCGGCCCACCGCGGCGGCCCTGCGCGTGGCCACGCACCCCGGCGAGGCGGCGCCGCGGCTGATCTGGATCTATGCCGTGGCGATGGGCGCGTTCTCGGCCTTCACGGCGGTGCTCGCGCTGTTCCTGCACGCGCGCTTCGGGGTCACCGAGAAGACCATCTTCTACTTCTTCACCTGGAACGGCGCGCTCTCGGTGCTGGTGCGCGCCTTCCTGCTGGGGTGGGCGGTGGACCGTTTCGGCGAGGTGCGGCTGGCGCGCATCGGGCAGGCGCTGCTGGCGCTGGGGCTGGGGCTGCTCCCGTTCACCGGCAGCGTCACGGGCGGGTGGAGGATGGCGCTGCCGTACGGGATGCACCTGGAGGCGAGCTACATCGCCGTGGCGTTGGTGATGTCGCTGATCCCGCTGGGCACCGCCTTCACCTTCCCGTGCGTCACCGGCCTCCTCTCGCAGGTGATCGAGCCGCGCGAGCGGGGGGTGATGATGGGGGTGCAGCAGAGCTACGGCGGCGCGGCGCGCGTCCTCTTCCCGCTGCTGGCGGGGTGGACCTTCCAGAAGATGACCGGCCTCCCGTTCTGGATCAGCGCCGCGATGGTGCTGGGGACGCTCTTCCTGAGCTTCGGCATCGAGCCGCGCCGCGACCAACGGCCGCCGGCGGCGAAGAAGGAGGAAGACGTCGCCATCGCGGCGACGTAGCGCATCCGTTCTCGCGTCCTCGGTGCGGGGCGGGGATGGTGGATGAATGCAGACGGGGCGCCCCTCGGTGTGAGGGGCGCCCCGTTGTTCATCTTCCGAATACGACCGGTATCAGATCCGGCTGAACACCTACTGCAACAACGGTCACACGGAGAAGCGGAGTAGAACGGAGGAAACGGAGAACTTCCGTCGCAGTTCCTCCGTTTCCTCCGTTCTACTCCGTTCCTCCGTGTGACCCCTTCAGCGGTGCTGGTGCGGCAACGAATCCGCCGGAGAAGCGCGGGCGCTACCGGACGACGGTGATGGGGACGAACGCCTCCATGTCGTCCCACTGCAGGCGCAGCACGCCGCCGGCGCCTTCGGGCTGGATGCGGATGGTGAAGCCCTCCACCGCCGTCGCCAGCTTGCGCGTCTGCATGTCGATGCGGGCAAGGTCGCGCGCGGCGTCGTACTCGGTGCCCCACTGGCCGGTCTGCTGGTTCACGATCAGCTTCCACCCCTGCTGCGTGGGCAGCGTGAACAGCGTGTAGCGCCCCGCGGGCACCCGCACGCCGCCGATCTGCACGTCGCGCGTGGTGGTGAAGCCGGTGGCCGCGTTGGCGCCGGTGCGCCACACCTCGCCCCAGGGCACCACGTTCCCCCAGATCACGCGGCCGCGCTTGAACGGACGGCCGTAGTCCACCGCCAGGTGCGCCCCGCCGATGTCGGCCACCGCGCTGTCGCGCGGGCTCAGCGCGCCCATCCCCTGCTGCGCGGCGTCGCGGCGGGCGAACTCGGCGGCGAAGGCGTCCACGTCCACGTCGGGCAGCCGCGTGACCATGAACTTCTGCGTGCTCTCCATCCCGTTCAGCCCCAGCAGGCGGCCGCGCGCGTCGGTGGCCACGTGCTGCACCCCGGCGATGTTGGCGAGCCGCAACGAGTCGGCGCCCACGGCACGCAACGTCATCGCGTACGACTGGTTGGCGCCCACCGGCACCAGCGCCACCTGCAGGCTGTCGGCACGCAGGCCGCGGGCGTGCATCATGGCCTGCTCGTAGAAGGCGTGCGAGTAGCCCACCAGCGGGAAGGGGTGCGCCGCCGCCACGCGGTAGTTCACCACGCTGTCGCCGCGCTGGATGCGGGTGAACGCGCTGTCGGCGGTGAAGTCGACGTTCACCACGGTGGGCGGCTGGGTGGCCCCGGGCTGGCGCGAGGTCATCTCCACCCGCTGCACGGTGCCGTCGGGGTTCAACGTGGCCGTGTAGCTGCGGGTGACGGTGCGGGGCGAGCGCGACACCACCTCGCCGGTGATGCGTTCGCGCGTGCGGGTGAACTTCTCCACCGCCAGCGTGTCGGTGCCGATGGTCACCACGAATGCGGCGGTCTCGCCCTGCTGCGCGCTCGCCTGGGCGAACGCGGGCGTGGCGCACAGTGCGACGGCCGCCGCCGCCACGGTGCTGCGGATGATCGAGCGCATAGGGAGGGCTCCGATCCTGGGATTCGATTGGACGTTGTAGTACGCGGGCTTACAAGGTCGTGTGCAGGCGGTGCGTGCACAAGATTCGCATGGGGCGGGTGCGAGAGTGCCGAGCGTGCTCTCGCCGGACGGATCTGCATCCACCCACGGTCGTCAGAGGAAGAACGCGTGTACGGGCTGATCGAGTTCCTGGAAGACGGAGAAGGGCGCGCGATGCTGGTGCGCACGCAGAACGGCCAGCCCACCGGCGCCGACGGCGTGATGGACCCGCTGGCCGCGTTCATCGAAGAAACCTCGCCCAACCTGCTGCGGCAGGGGTCGCCGGGCGCGCTGTACATGGCGCAGCTCTTCGCCGCGCGCGAGCAGGAAGCCGGGCGCGAGGTGCGCGTGGTGGGCGGCGCCGGCGAGTTGGGGATCACCGCCGCCGAGGTGGAGCAGCTTCCGCCGCCCGGCTACCTCTACGAGGTTTCGTTTCCGCGCGAGGGGCAGCGCGGCCAGCCCTCCATCCGCGCCCGCGCGCTGGGCGAGCCCGGCGTGCAGCAGGACGCGCAGTAACACCGAATGGACAGACGCGGCG
>DASWMA010000471.1:0-3100 GCA_036399995.1 Longimicrobium sp.
GCACGTGGACTTCGAGGTGATGCTGTTCATCCTGCAGGGCCGCGTGCGCCACGAATACGGCGACGGGCTCAAGCAGGTGGTGGAGAACGAGGCGGGCGACTTCATCTTCATCGAGCCCGGCGTGCCGCACGAGGTGTTCAACGCCAGCGACACCGAGCCCGTGGTGGCCGTGGTCGCGCGCTCCGACGCCAGCGAGTGGGAGAACATCATCCCCTACGACCGCGCGACCGGGCAGACGGGGACGCGCGAGGGCTGATGCGCCCCACCGGGCTACCGAGTTGGCGCTACCGAGGCTGAGTCGGATACCGCGGCGGCGGGCACTGTAATTCGTGGGAATTTGCGAGTGAACTCGCGGCTACAACGGCACGCAGTCCGCCTTCGCGGACTTCACAGTAGAGACGTCGGAGCGCGCCGGAAACGCACTCACGCACTCACGCACTCACGCACTCACGCACTCACGCACCTGTTCGGGTTTCTGATGCTGAAGTACGAGCAACACGTCCCCGCCGGCGCCCGCGACGGCGCGCCGCTCGTGGTCCTTCTCCACGGCCGCGGGTCGGACCGTTTCGACCTGCTGGGGATGGCGCCGGTGCTGGCCCCCGCCGCCGTGGTGGTGACGCCCGAGGCGCCGTGGCCGGGGATGCCGTGGGGGTACGGGCCCGGCTGGGCGTGGTACCGCTACCTGGGCCGCAACCGCCCCGAGCCGGAGAGCTTCGAGCGCTCGCAGCAGGAGCTGGCGTCGTTCCTGGGCGAGATCCGCGAGCAGCTTCCGGTGCGCACCGGGCCGCTGGTGCTGGGCGGGTTCAGCCAGGGCGGGGTGATGTCGATGGCGTACGCGCTGCGGAACCCCGGCGCCGCGCCGATCGTGCTGAACTTCAGCGGTTTTTTGGCCGATCATCCCACGGTGGACCCCACGCCGGAGTCGGTCGCCGGGACGCGCTTCTTCTGGGGGCACGGGACGATGGATCCGGCCATCCCCTTCGAGCTGGCGGTGGAGGGGCGCGCGCGTCTCCAGCAGGCCGGCGCCGACCTGACCGCGCGTGACTACCGCATCGGCCACGGCATCTCGCCCGACGAGGCGGAGCACGCGCGCGAGTGGATCGACGCGGCGCTCGCGGGCGCGGAATGAACCTCGACGCCGCCGCGCTCACCCCACGCCAGCGCTACGAGCTGCTGACGTCGCTCGTCGTCCCCCGCCCGATCGCGTGGGTCTCCACTCGGTCGGCGGCCGGGGAGCCGAACCTGGCGCCGTTCAGCTACTTCTCCGCCCTCTCCCCCACCCCGTTCCTGGTGGGCGTCTCCATCGGCCACCGCCGCGGCGAGCCCAAGGACTCGCTGCGCAACATCCTGGACACGGGCGCCTTCTGCGTGAACGTGGCCACCGAGGGGCAGCTGGGGCGGATGAACCACACCTCGGGCGAGTATCCCCCGCAGGTAGACGAGTTCGCGCACGCCGGCGTGCCGATGGCGTGGGCCGAGTCGGTCGATGCTCCGTACGTGGCCGACGCGCCGGCGGTGCTGGAGTGCCGCCTGTTCAAGCAGGTGGAGCTGGAGGGCGCCGCCAACACGCTGGTGATCGGCGAGGTGCTGCGCGTGCGCCTGGCCGACCATCTCCCGGTGCAGGCGGGCACGCTGTTCGTCGACACGCACGCGCTGGCCCCCGTCGGCCGCCTGTGGGGCGACCTGTTCGCGCTGATCGGCGGCACCCCCTCCATCCCGCGCCCCGCTCCGGACGCGCCGCCGCTGTCGCCGGACGAGTGACGTGGCGTCGCGGACTTCAGCAACGACGCCGCCTGCCCTTTCCTTCAGTCGATCCCCCGATCCAGATGCTCCGTAGCTCGTTGATCGTCGCCGCAGTGCTCGGCCTCGGCGCCTGCGCCTCCCTGGGGCGCGGAGATCCCGAGTGCAATCCCGCGCCGTTCCTGGAGATCCGGCCTCGCGCAATCGAGCTGGCACCCGGCGAAACGCTGCGGCTCCGGCTGGCCAGGCGCATCTCCAGCGTGTCATCCCTTCCGGAGCGCTGCACCGCGGAGTGGGCCGTACGCGGCGAAGGCATCAGCGTCGATCAGTCAGGGCTGCTGACCGCCACGACGGGAGTTCCTGTCGGGACGCGGTTCACCGTGCGGGCCGAGCGGAACGGGCTCTCGGTGGAGCGGCCGGGGATGATCGTGGACCCCGCCCCCAACCCGCTGGCCGGCGCGTGGAGGCAGCGGCAGTCGCCGGGGTGCGGGAACCTCAACGGGCTGGTCGGCGAGCTGATCTTCCAGCGCGGTGGCGAGTACCTGCTCACCGAACGGCCCTTCGAAGGGCAGATCGGAGAGATCGGCACCTACGAGCACGATCGCCAGACCGCGCGGCTGGTGCTGCGCCGCGGCGACCAGGTGCGCGGCGAGGGCACGGCGCGCGTGGAGGCCGGCCGGCTGGTGATCGACGGCAGGTTCTCGTTCACCGCCGCCATGCCCATGCAAACGTGCACGGCCGTGTTCGACGCCATGTCGATGCCCAACGTCTGATCATGAACCGGCCTGGACCTGGAATCACCCTTCCGGCGCTGGCGCTGGCGCTGGTCACCGCGGCTTGTGCCGCGAACCGCCCTTCCACCGAGCGCCTGCTGGTGCTGGCGAGCGACGAGAGCGCGCGTGCGGCGATCGACGTGTCGAGCGTGCGCGGCTCCACCCTGGGCGTGCGGTCGGTGATCTACGTCGTGGACTACCGCCAGCCGCAGGAAGAGGATGGCTTCACCTTCGACAGGACCCGGCAGCGCATGGAGTTCAACTGCCGGGAGCATACCTCGCGGATCCGGACGGGCGAGGCCGTTCTGCAGGGCCGGGTGATCACTCGCCAGGCGTTGCCCGAAGATGAGCTGGAGTGGGAGGAGGTGCCGCCCGGCACCTGGGTGGCCGCCGCGATGAAGCTCGTCTGCGAGATGGCGAGCTGACGCGCCACCCCGTCACGCGAAGCACGACGGGCGGGCCCCACCAGGGAGCCCGCCCGTGAGCGTTCCGCCGGCTGCGGTGCGCTACCAGCGCTGCGCGAAGCCCATGCCCAGCACGAGCTCGTGCTTCCCGCCGCTGGTGGCGCGGCCCACCCAGCCGTCCAG
>DASWMA010000472.1:0-13831 GCA_036399995.1 Longimicrobium sp.
CAAGCGTAAGGGGGTGCGCCGTGTGCGCGCCCGTGCGCACTACGGAATGATGCGAGTGCTGGCGGCGGTCGCCGACTACGAGGGTGCGAAGCGCCACGGGGCAATCGCACTGCGGTGGTACGGCGATCACCGCGAGCACACCGGAGTCACGCACGAACTGGCCGCGCTGATGATGGAACAGGACTCCGTAGCCAACGCGCGGGAGTGTTCCGAGATGCTGCGTTCCGTCCTGCCGCTACGCCGCTCCGGTGCCGACCGCATTGCAACCCTGACGCTGCTGGTGCGCGCGGCGGGCTACGCTGGGGAGGACGCGATCCTCGCCGATACGTGGTTCGACGCTGTGCACGCACTGGAACGGCTCGGCGACTCGCCCGACAAGGCGCGCCGCCTGCTCGACCTGGGGCGCGCGGGACGCGAGGCGCCGGGGATTGATACGGCACGCGTGGCAGCGGTCGCACTGCTTGGCTTTGACGTCGCCGTGCGCGTGGACGACAGGCAAATGGCGTTGGAGACTGAGGCGTTCCGGCTGGAGTTGCCGCGCGCGTGAGCAAGCCAACTGCGCCGCGCGACGAAGCTGCGGACGGGCATCTGCGGATTCTGCGCGCAGCCGTGCAACTGCGGATCGACCGGACGTCCGGGCGTGTGGTCGCGCGTGAAGTGGGTGTTACGCAAGGCACCATCTACAACTTCGTGGCCGCTCGTGTCCGGCCGTACGGGACGACGCTTGCCCGGCTGGAAACGTGGTTTCGGCGCCTTGTCCTGTCGGGCGGGCTGCCGGTGGGGCGGGACGGCGTGCGCTACGTGCTGGAACCGTTCTTGGCCGATGTACCCGACGCGCTACGGCCAGAGGCGGCCGACGCACTGGTTGCGGCGCTGGTTGGGATTTACGCCGGGATGGATCTGGAGACGCCCGTGTGGCTGTCCGCCTTCTCCTACGCCTACGCCAGGAACGGCCCTCAAGAGAACGCCGCCACGCCGCCCGGCCAGCCCATCCACCGTGGGTTGTCGGGCGGCTAATCATTGCGACGATTAACACCAATGGAGTCTGCCGTAAATGCGCAACGAAGCCGAAACCGCAGTGGATGAGGCCGAACATGAGATGTTCGCCACGGTCCTGTCCGAGTTGTTCCTGGGCGTGCTCGGTGAGTGCGTGCCTCAGCCGTGGTACGATGCTGCCGTGGACATGCTGAGCCGCGGCGCGGCGCCGAAACTGTGGGCGAGCCTTACCGCCGCACACGCCGCAGGACTGCGGGGCGATCCGCGAGCGTCGGCACAGGCCGAAGCCATCGACGTACTTTGCCTGCGCGGCCGAAAGCCTGCCGGTCCATACGATTTCCCCACTGAGCTCGCAGTGCTCGTCGTGGGGCAGGACGTTGCGGCGATGGTTCACACGCGAACGGGCAACGGCATCTACACCTCTCCGGATGAAGTCGTTGGCAGTGCGATGCACGCGCTGGAGTTCGCCGAAAACGATCCACAGGGGAAGCGGCGGCTACTGCGCTATGCGCTGTCCCTCGGGGTGGCCGATGCAGATGCCGGGCGGCTGATCCCGGCCGAAGTGGTCTTCGCGCGGCTCAGGGACCGCGCACGCCGTCGCGCGGCCGGGGGTGGGGGAGGCTTGATCGCGGGCGGGGCCGCCAGCGCCGAACCGACACGTCCCGCTGGCTACCGCGCGCCCGGCGCACCCTAACCAGTTCGACGGGCGGTTAACCTTGTGGCTTTCCGCCTTCACCTCGCCGTTACGTCCGCATGTTTTGGGCTGCGACGTTCTTGCGCCCCCTTGCCGTACCGATCTGATTGCGTCAGAATCACTCTGGTTAGGGAAGAACATTCCGTAAACGGGAGAGTTGCGCATGACGGCGAAACCGAATTGGATCGCTGAACGGGTGTTTGAATTTCGCGAAGGTGGTTCCGCCGTGCCGCGAACCATTACGGCGCGAATCGGCGTACCGGAACCCGACGAAGGGAGCTGGCAATGTGCAACGCTGATTGAGGGTGAACCCTCGATGAGCGATGTGTTCTATGCCTACGGTGAAGACTCGATGCAAGCACTCTACCTCGGCATGCAGGGACTGGCCGTCAGGCTGAAAGCTGTTGGCCGTGGCGGCAACCTGACGTGGTTTGGCCTTGACGATCTAGGTCTACCGGAACCGAAGATGCGCGCGAAGTAGGCGCGTTCGACGCCTTCTCCCCCGGTCCCTGAGTTACGCACATAGGCGTGGCTCGGGGGCTTCCCCCCACCGGCTAAAAGGAGAGGTGGACCATGAGGCATTTCCGCTCGTCATTCCGTATAGCGACGTTTTTCACAATCGCTGGCGGAATAGTCACCGCGTGCAGCGATCCGGCACGGCCCGTCCAGCCGTCGCGGGTGGCACCCGGTCCCGCGACTGTAATGACGTACTACGCAGACTATCCATCTTCCGGAGTTCTGACTTCGTCGGGCGACACGTGCCCGAACTACACCGTACCGTCACAGTTTGAAGATCCATTCTGGACAGGAACGGACTACGAGCGCGTAGAAAACCCTGACTCGGTCGCTGCGGCGGACAGCCTTGTAAAGGGCGATTCGACGTACAACGCGCCGATTGCGGTAATCGATCCGAGTACGGGTGCCGAACTGGCCGCTGGCCCGTGCGAAGTCCTCTACAACCGCTGTGGCGCTCGTTGCAGGAGATTGCGGGGTGCGAAGGCGAAGGCTCTATGCTGGATTGCGTGCATGGAGAGATTCGCTGAATGCCGCGCCGAGGAAGCCGCTCGCAAGTATCTCCCGCCGCCGAATCAGTGCCCGGCGTCCTACCAGCAGATGATCTACGATCCCGGCGACCCCACGTATTCGGGTGATTGCGAGTCCACGGGGGGTGGCGGCGGCGGCGGTGAGGGTGGCGGGGGTGGCGGGGGTGGCGATGGTAGTTGCGTGACGGATTGGGTGATCATCGAAATCAACGATGGGAACGGCTGGCGGGTCTACTGGCAAGGCTACGCAATCGTTTGCGGTTGAAGGCCGTTCACCCTTATCCACCCGAAAGAGAGATTCACATGCTTACCCTGACGAAGCCGATGGCCGCTGCATGCACGGCCCTCATGTTCGCCGCTCTGTTGAGCGGAACAGCGACCGGGCAGCAGGCCGGGCCAACGCTGACTGAACTTCGGCGGCAACATGAAGTCGCGCGCCGGGTGCCCGTCACAATCGCGCTCTCGGACCAACTCGACGCGCCCGATTCAGTCCCGGCTCTGATCCTCCGGCGCGGCGCCACAGCGCCCCATGACGTGATCCTCCTTCGACGGCGCGCAACGCCAGGACAACTCGCCGCAGCCGTGCTACGGCTGATGGTCATTCGCGACCGCATGGGCGACACCGCGCGCACGGCTGCGGCGTTCCGGCTTCCCAACTCGCACAGAATGCCGAGGGGCGGAACCGAGTTACAGGCGGGGCGCACGCTTGCGCGCCTGCGTGGCCTACCGCCGCAGGACGTGCCCGGCGTCGGACGTGTTCCGGCTGTAGAGGTGTATCTACCCTCGCGTGCGATGCGCGAGGAAGCTCGCCGCAGGCAGGCAGGACGGCCGCAGTGAACCCCATACGGCAGGCGAGCGGGGGGCTTGTCCCCCCCGAGCCTGCCGTTCCGATCTTTGGGTGCGAGGGTGCAGAACGCTTGTGGGGCCCGCCGGACAGCGTGGGCGGTTGGAAACAGTCGCCAGCCGGGGGGATTTCGCCTCCGGCTGGCCCTTTATCGCGTGTCGGTGGTGCGCGCGTGTGAGATAGGTTTGCCGCGAAAACGCGGCATTTCGGCGCGGGAAGTCCGGCAGGCTCTTCCGTAACATCAAGATTCTACAAGGGTTTTCGGCACCCGCGCCGATCCCTTCTGTGACTCCGCGTGACGCCGCTGGCGATGCCCGGCTTACCCGTCTGTATTCAGGGTCCTACAGACGCGGGCGGCTCCGCGGGCGGCACGGGGTAGGGCTCGGGGGCGGCCGCGCGCGTCATGGCGCGCCAGCGGCGGATGGTGGCCCAGCGCACGGGGCGCCGCTCGCGCAGCACCTGCGGAAGGTCGCGCGCAAGGCCGCGCAGGATGGTGCCCATCCCGCCGGGGTCGTGGATCTTCCACCCTCGGCGCATGGGATAGTAGCTCCACAGCCGCAGCGCCGAGCCCGCCAGCACCAGCGGGAACGGCTCGTCGTAGATCGAGCTGAGGGTGGTGTTGCGCACCGTCTGGTGCAGGTAGCGGCGCTGGTCGCGCCCCCCCTGGTCGGCCACGTGGCCGATCGGCGCGGCGGGGAGGTACACCACGCGCCAGCCGCGGTCCAGCAGGCGCAGGCACAGCTCCTTCTCTTCGCCGTTGATCCCCAGCCGCTCGCGGAACCCGCCCACCGCCAGGAACGCCTCGCGCCGCAGCAGGTGCGCGTAGCCGATGAAGGTGGGCGCGTAGGCCGGGTAGCTCACCGGCAGCGGCTGCGCCGTGGGATGGTACGGAACCCCCGCGGCGTCGCACTGCGGGAACGCCACGGCGGCGACCTCGGGGTCATGCTCCAGCACCCGCACCGCCGTCTCCACCGCCTCGCGGGTCACGATGAAGGCGTCGTCGTCGAGGTTCAGCACCCACGGAGTATGTGCCTCGCGGGCGATGCGGTTGCGGCAGGCCGACAGGTTGAGGCTGGCGTCGTGGCGGATGAAGCGCAGTGCGGGGGGGAGGTCGGCGGCCAGCGCGGCACGCACGGAGCCCTCCACCGGCGGCTCGCTCCCGTCGTCCACCACCACCGCCTCGGCCACCAGCCCGCCCAGCAGCCGCAGCGAGCGCAGGCAGCGCACCAGCGCGTCGGGACGGTTCTTGGTCGCGATCCCCACCGTCAGCGGGGGGGATGCCGCCTCGGGGCCGGGGATCGTCATCCGCGGCCGACGAACGGGTTCACGCCGGCCCTGTGCCCGGGGGCAGGTCCAACGGCGGAACGTGCTCCACCGCGCTGGTACGCGGCGGGAACGCGGCGCCGCGCGGCGTTCGGGATCGGGGGGGCCGCGCTCACCCGGCACGCTCCAGGGCGGCCTGGTAGCACGCCAGCGTCCGCTCGGCGGTGGCCCGCCAGCTCATCGCCTTCACCCCCGCGTGGCCGGCGTTGCCCAGCCGCCGGCGCAGCACGGGATCGTCGAGCAGGCGGCGCACGGCGGCGGCGATCGCCTCGGGCTGGCGCGGGGGCACCAGGATGCCGCGGCTGTCGGCCAGCAGCGCCGGGGCGCCGCCCACGGCCGTGGCCACCACCGGAAGCCGCTGGCTCATCGCCTCCACCACCACCATCCCGAACCCCTCGTAGGTGCTGGCCATCACCAGCAGGTCGTGCTCGCGGTAGTGGCGCATCACCTCCTCCTCGCCGGTCCGCGGGACCACCGTCACCAGCGGGCGGAGCGCCTCGGGGAATGCGGCCAGCACGGCCGCCTCGGGGATCCCCGGGCCCAGCACGGTGAGCCGCGGCGGCTCGGCGCGCTCGGCCAGCAGCACCATGGCGCCGACCAGGTAGTCCACTCCCTTCACCGTGTCCCAGCTGCCGCAGAAGAGGATGCCGCGCCCCCGCGGCGCCTCGGCCGCCGGCGCGTGGTCGAGAAAGCGCTGCGAGACGCCGTGGGGGATGACGTCGATGCGCTCGGCCGGCTTCCACCCGCGGCGCACGGCGAAGTCGCGGTCGGCGGCGTTCAGCACCACCAGCCGGTCGGCCAGGCGCGCGGCCAGCGCCACCTGGCTCATCCGCGCGGCCGGGTACCACAGCCGCCGGTGCCACGGCTTGGCGACGAGGCCCCAGTCGTGGTCGTCGATCATCCGGCGGAAGTTGAGGTGCTCCAGCCCGTGCGAGCGGCTCACCAGCGCCACTTTGGCGAAGGCCTTCAGCCGCCGGCGCAGGCCGATCAGCGCGCCCTCGGCGCTGGCCACGTCCACCACGTCGTAGGGGCCGCCGCGGCGGAAGGCGCCGGCGACGGCGCGCTCGGCCAGCAGCGGGCCCACCAGCCAGCGCAGGCGTGCGGCGGCCGGGTGCTTCCCCAGCTGCGGCGCCAGCAGCACGTCGGCGTGGTGCCCCAGCGCGGCGAGCTCTTCGCGCAGCTTGTGGTACACCTTCCCCGAGCCCAGGCGCGGGTCGTCGGGGTAGTCGCCCACCAGCAGGATCCTCATCCCTCGCTCCTTTTCCGCTGGCGCATCCACCGCCACCGCGAGCGCAGCGCGCGTGCCGCCTGCACCACCCGCTCGCCGGGCCCGAAGCCGCCGCCGAACACCCGCCGCTGCAGCGCCATCTCTTCTTCTTCCGACGCCGCTCGCGCGCGCATCGCCTCCAGCTCGTAGTGGTACGCCGCCCAGCGCGAGAAGTACGGCCGGTCGAGCCCGGCCAGGTAGTGCAGGTACGCCGCGAAGGGGCTGCCGCGCCAGTCGCCCGCGGGGTGGCGCTGGTGCAGCAGCAGCGGCTCGCGGTTCAGCAGCACCCCGTCGCCATGGGAAAGAAGGAGGGCGGTGTAGACGTTGTCCCAGATCGGCTCGCCGCCGATGTACGGCCGGAAGCGGTGGCGGTGCGCGCCCCACCAGCGCACCTCGGCCACGAAGCCGTCCACCCCCGCCGTCACCATCTCCACCACCCGGCCGGTGGCGGGGTCCACGTCGCCGCGCGACAGGGCGTACACCTCGCGCCCGCCGCCCAGCACCGCGTCCACCGCCGCCTGCGTCCACTCGACGTCGGAGTTGGAGTACGCGAACCAGCGGCACCCCCGGGCCGCCGCGATCTCGGCCAGGCGGTCGAACGCCTCGCACACGATCGGCTTGCGCGGGCCGCTGCGGCCGCTGGCGGTGCGCGAGTCTTCGCGCAGCACGGGGTGCGTCTCGAACCCGTCCAGCGCGAAGACGTCGTCCGCCCACTGGAGGTTGGCGAGGGCCACGCCGCGCAGCCCGCGCCAGCGCTCCAGCGCGCGCGCCTGCCGCGCCGCGGCGTCGCCGGTGCCGGCGAAGGCGTTCACGCCCAGCAGCAGGCTCATGGGGCGAACAGGATGTCGAGGGTGCGCCGCATCGAGAACTCGCGCAGGTAGAAGTCGGTCTCGGCCGCGGCCAGCCCCCGGCGGCGCGGCAGGTCGTCGAGCAGGTCCAGCACCAGGGCGGCCAGGGTGGCCGCGTCGGCCACGGGGGCCAGCGCAACGCCGGCGGCGGCCCACTGCGGCTCGGTGAAGCGCCCGGCGTTGCTCACCAGGGGGACGCCGTTGGCCAGCGCCGCCATGGCCGTGGTGCGCCGCGCGCTCACCCCGTCGGGGTACGGCTGGAGCGCCACGTCGCACGCCTGCAGATGCACCGACAGTGCCTCGCGCGGCAAGCGTCCCGGCGCGACCACCCGTCCCTCGATCCGTGGATGCGCCCGCAGCAGCCGCGCCGCGAACTCCTTCCCCCCGCTCCCCAGCAGCAGCGCCACCGACCGGGAGGGCGGCGCGAGCACGGCGAGCAAGGCCGGTTCCAGCAGCGGCGCGATCATCCCCCCGTAGGTGCCGAAGTGGCCGATCACGTGCACGCCGGGGCGGTTGGCGCCCAGCCGCGCGCGGAGCACGGCCACCCCCTCGGGGTCGTCCACGCGGGGCACGGTGGAGGGGATGGGGAGCCAGGGCATGGGCCCCAGCCCCCGCGGCGCCAGCGGCCGCAGCAGCCGCTCCCAGGCGGGGGTCGACACGTAGGCGACCGACGCGGCGCGCAGCAGCACCCCCGCCATCACCCGCGTGGCCGCGGCGAGGACGTTCCGCTGCGGGCGCTGCAGGCTGAACTGCACGTACGGCTCGTGGAACATCATCCGCACCTGGTCGCCGGCGCGGGCGCGGCGCAGCACCCAGCGGCAGAAGCGCAGGTTCATCCCCCGCGCGCCGAACGCCTGCGGCGCGTACTGCACCAGCAGCGTGCGCGGCGCGGGGAAGCGGTCCAGCTCCTCGTCGAGCCGGTGCAGCCCCGCGCGGCCGAACGCGGCCGGGTGCACCTCCACCCGCCGCAGGCTCGACGCCGCGGCCGGCGCCCACACGTGCGCGCGGCCGCCCTCGGCGGCAAGGGCGTGCGCGAGCAGCTCGGTGTACTCGCCCACGCCGCCCGACGCCGGCGGATATTCGCCGGTGACCAGGTGCCAGACGGGCGGCTGCGCCGAGTGCGAGAGTGCGAGAGTGCGAGAGTGCGAGAGTGGGGCTTCGCCCTCTCCGCCGCCGGCGTGCCCGTCCGTCATGCGCCCACGCCCGCGGGACGCCCATCCGCCGCGGCCGCCACGAGACGTGCGCGCGGGCGGACTGCGAGCCGTTGCAGCCGCGAGTCCACTCGCATCTTTCCACCCTCGCTCGGACCGCCGCGCCGCGGGCCCTCTCCCTGGCGCTGCGCGCCTGTCCCTCCCCCAAAACGACCTGGGGGAGGGACGGGGGCTCGCTTCGCTCGCGACTCCGTCGGTGGCGACCTGAAGGAATTCGCACCGTGCCGCCGCCCGTGCGGGTGAAGTCCGCGCAGGCGGACTGCGTGCCGTTGTAGCCGCGAGTTCACTCGCATCTTCCCACGCAGACCCTGGTTCGTCATCCCCCGCCTCCCCTGGAGGCCGCCGCGTCCTGCAGCACCTGCTCCAGCCGCGCGACGTGCGCGTCCAGCGACATGCGGCGCGCGACGGCCAGGGCGCGGGGGCGCATGGCGGCGAGCTCGGCGGGGGCTTCGGCGGCCCAGCGCAGCGCGTCGGCCAGCGCCTGGACCGTGGGCGGGTCTCCGGGCACCAGCCGGCCGTTGTCGCCGTCCGCCAGCCATTCGCCGATGCCGCCCACGTCGAAGGCGATCGCCGGCACCCCCTGCGACCCCGCTTCCAGCCCCACCAAGCCGAACGGCTCGGGCCACACGCTGGGCACCGCCAGCACCGAGGCCGAGCGGAAGAGCCGCAGCCGCTCGTCGGCGCCGACCCAGCCGGGGAAGTCGGCACGGACCCCCAGGTCGCGCGCCAGCGCCTCCCACTCGGCGCGCTGCGGCCCGTCGCCGCTCAGCGTCAGCGGGATCGGGCGGCCCAGCAGCCCCTGCGCGTCGGCGGCGGCGCGGATCAGCACGTCGCCGCCCTTCAGCCGGGTCATCCGGCCCAGGAAGAGGATGCGGAGCCCGGCCGGCGCCGGCGCTGCCCGCTCGGCCGGGGGAAGGGTGGAGAAGAGCGGAATGGCGTGCGCCCGGCCGTCGGGCACGCCGTTGCGCACGTATTCGCGGCGCATGTGGCCGCTGGCGGTGACCACGGCGGCGTAGCGGGTGAAGAGCGCGTTCTGCTCGCGGGCCCACGTCCACTGCTCGGAGATGTACGGCAGGCTCAGGCGGCCGTTGCGGCGGGGGACGTAGAGCGCCAGGCACGCCGGCCCGAACCGGCGGCCGCACGGCCGGGGGTGCGGGAACTGGTGCGTCTTCTCGCCGCCGATGCAGGTGCCGGCGTAGGCGTGCATCATCTTCACCACCGGCCACCGCGCCAGCAGCCCGCGCTCCAGCTCCAGCGGCCGCATGTTGTGGGAGAAGACGACGTCGGGCGCCCACGCCGCCGCGGCCTCGACCGCCCCGCCGGTGCCCAGCTCCTCGGCGCAGATGCGGGGGCGGGCGGCGGGGGGCGACTGCTCCGCACCGGCCGCCTCGGCGTGCAGGAGCGCCAACGGGAGCCCGCGCTCGGCCAGCGCGGGGATCACCTCGGCCAGGTAGCTCAGCACGCCGCCGCCGCCGATCCAGTCGGTCGCGAAGAGGATGCGCATCCCGCTCACCCCCGCGGGCGCCCGGCGGCGCGGCGCAGCACCTCGCCCAGGCGGCGGACGTACACGCCGATGTCGGCGCGCCCGGCCACCCGCCGGCGCGCGGCCTCGCCCATCGCCCGCCGCCGCGCGGGGTCGGCCGCCAGCGCGCGGACGGCCTCGGCCAGCGCGCGCGGGTCGCCGGGCGGCACCAGCACCCCCGTCTCGCCGTCGGCCACGATCTCGGGGACGGCGGCGATGCGCGTCGACACGACGGGGAGCTGCGCGGCGGCCGCTTCCTGGAAGACGATTCCGAACGCCTCGGCGCGCGTGGGCATCACGAACAGGTCGGCCGCGCGCCAGAGCCCGGCCCACTCCGGCGAGTACGCGCGCACGCCGCGCACCACCCGCACCCCCGGCGGAAGCGCGCCCGCGTCCAGCGGCCAGTCGGTCACCAGCGTGAGCGTCGCCACGGCGGACAGCCCGCCTTCCGTCCACGCCCGCAGCAGCTCGGGCCCGCCCTTGCGCGGAAAGTCGCCCCCGATGAAGAGAGCGCGCACGGGCTCGTGCCCGGCGCGGCCGGCACGCTCCGCCGCCCACCCGGCGCCGAACGCCGCCACGCGCACGGGAAACGGGAGCACCTCCACGGGCACGGACAGCTCCGGAAGCTCGCGCGCCAGGTCGTCGGCCGCCCAGCGCGAGGTGGCCACCAGCGCGGCGGCGGCCCGGAAGACGCGCCGGTCGCGGGCGGCGTTGGGCGCGTGGTCGGCGCGGGCCAGCCCGCGCGCGTCGCCCGCGGCCAGGTGCTGCGTGGCGTCGAACGACACGACCGACGGAGTGCGCCGCATCCGCCCCACGCTGGCCCACGCCGCCGCCTGGGTGTGGAAGTGCAGCACGTCCCACGCGCCGCCCCGCCGCTCCAGGGCGCGGATGCGCCGCGCGGCCAGCACGCCGGCGTGCAGCTCGTGGCGGAAGCGCGCCAGCGTGAGCGCGCCGCCCGCGCTCCCCGGCCGCGGGCCCGCGCAGGCCAGCCGGCGGAACACCCGCTCGGGGGTGGAGAGCGGCGCCGACAGGTCCAGGTGCGTGGCCTCGATCCCGGTGGCAGCCGCGCCCCACTCCTCGCGCAGCAGCCGCGCGAGCGAGCCGTGGCCCAGGAGGCCCGTGTTCACCAGCAGCGCGCGCATGCCCCGATCCGTTCCGCCACGGGCGCGCAGCGGCCGTCGCGGCCGTGACCCGGCCCCCCCGGCGCGGCGGGCCCGCACCCCGCCTCCACCGTCACCACTCCAGAGCCTCCCCCGTGCATTCGCGCTCCACCTCGCTGGATCGTGACCGTCGCACCGCATTCCACGGCTCTCCGCCGCGCGTCGTGCCGGCTCCCGGGCCCCGTTCCGGTTCCGCCGGCCCGGTTCCACCGGCCCTTCCGCCGATCCTGCAATCTCGCGCGAACCCGGAGGGACACGGCAGGCTGCCCGGTGCCCTCCGTGCGAGACCGTGCCGGATCCGGTCCCCAACGACGCCCGGCGATCGGCACCCCCTGCGGATCGGGTCCGCGTACGCGGGCTCCGAGACCGCCAGGTTCGACCCGAGCCTCCCACGGCAGAGCCGCCGGCGGCTCACGTGGCCGGAAGCAGGCGCACCGCCGCGAGCAGGCGCCGGACGACCGACGGGAGCGGCAGGCCGGCGTACAGCGGACGCATCAGCCAGAGGTAGAGCAGCCCCAGCGGCGGGCCCGCCGCGGCCGCGATCCACGGCGACACCCGCACCCCCGCCACGCCCACCGCATAGGCCAGGGGAAGGAGGGCGGCCAGGCGCAGCGTCCAGGCGCCCAGCGCGCCGCGCCACAGCTCGGCGTGCCCCAACCCGGTGGTGCGGCGGGTGAGCGCCACGCCCGCCGGGTAGGCCACCAGGACGGTGCTGATCACCGCCGCCAGCGCCACCCCCGCAAGGCCCAGCACCCGCGCCAGCAGCAGCGCGCACACCAGGTTGGCGGCGCCCTGGGCCAGCGTGGCCCACCCGGCCTGCACGCGCGCGCCCAGCACCCCCGCGGTGGTGAACAGCACGTGAGAGAGCGAGTGCGCCAGCACCACCGCGGCCAGCACCGCGTTCAGCCGCAGCCCGCCGAAGCGGCCGGCGCCCACCCAGAGGGTGACGAACGCGGGGTTCAGCGCCACCACCACGCACGCCACCGCGCCCGAGGCCACCAGCGTGAGCCGCACCAGCGCGAGCACCACCTCGCGCACCCGCTCGGGGCGCCCCTCGCCCTTGAGCTGCGCCAGCCCCACCAGCCCCGCGTCGGGGAGCTGCCAGCTCATCTGCATGGCCATGGCCCCCACCTTGGCCGTCATCGCGTACACCACGGCGGCGGCAGGGCCGATCAGCGCCAGGATCACCATGCTGTCGGTGGCGCTCACCATCCGCCAGCCCAGGCTCGCGGTCCACGAGCCGAACCCCTGCGCCGCGGTGGAGCGGATCACCGCCCAGCGCGGCCTCCCCCACCCGCGCAGCAGGTCGGGCTCGCGGGCGCGCAGCCGCAGCCAGCACGCCGCCACGCTGATCACCTGCGGCACCACCACCGCCGCCGCCAGCGCGTACAGCCCCGCGCCCCCCAGCAGCAGCCCCACCGTGATCGCGACCCCCACCGCCATCTGCGACAGCGCCAGGGTGCCCACGAACGACACGTCCTGCAGCCCCACCGTCGCCGCGTAGAAGGTGCGCAGCGGCATGGTCACCGCCATCCCCCCCACCAGCAGCAGGAGGGGGCCGGCCACCGCCGCCCGCTGCGCGGCGTCGAGGGTGCCGATGGAGGGCGCCAGCGCCAGCGCTCCGCAGGCCAGCAGCACGAAGAGCCCCGAGGCCGCCGACGAGAAGGCGAGCGACGCGCCCAGCACCTCGCGCATGGCCGCGCGGTCGCCGCGCCCGTGCGCCTCGGCCAGCAGCCAGGGCACCACCCCCACCACCCCCAGGTCCACCATCGACGAGTAGGCCAGCACCTCGCCGAACGCGAGCCACACGCCGTACAGGTCGTTGGGGACCCGCGACAGCACGAAGGGGACGATCGCGAACCCCGTCACCAGCGACAGCCCGAACTGCACGTAGCCGAACGCCGCGGCGATCCCCGCGCGGCGGGTGCGGCTCACCCGCGCCTCCCGCGGCGCGCGGGCGAAGCCCGGACCACGCCCGCGCGGCCCCCGGCCCAGGCACGGAAGCGGACCCTCGCGACCCGCGCGACGCTCACCCGGGGCTCCGCGCGAACGCCAGCAGGTGCAGCGCCAGCGGCGACGACGGCGGGAGGAGCCGCGCCGCCGACCAGGTGGCCCGCCGTGCGGCGTTCACCGCCACCCGCGCCCGTCCCCCACCCTCGGGGGGGATCAGCTCGGGCGGCGCCGCGTGCACCGACACCTCGGCGAAGCCGGCGCGCTCCAGCGCCAGCGCCAGCGAGCGGGGGCCGAACTGGTTCACGTGGATCAGGTTGTCGGCCACGGTGGCGCGGTAGCCGGGGCGCAGGCGGGCGCGCAGCCGCTCCTTGCGCAGCTGGGCGGCCCCGTGCGGCACCTTCACCGCCAGCCATCCGCCCGGCGCCAGCGCGGCGCGCACGTTCTCGAGCACCGCCACGGGGGTGGGGATGTGCTCCAGCACGTCGATCAGCGTGGCCGCGGCGAAGCGCCGCCCGCGCGCCGACAGCTCGCGCGCGTCCATGCGGTGCACGGGGAGGCCGGTCGACCGCGCCGCGAACGCGCTCGACGCGGGGTTCAGCTCCACCCCCTCGGCCGCCCACCCGCAGGCGTCGGCGGTGGCGATCAGCCGCCCCACGTGCGCGCCCACGTCCAGCAGGGTGCGCCCGGCGGCGGGAACGCGGCGCTCCAGCCCCTCCAGCACCACGCGGAAGATCAGGTCCTTGTACGACGACGCCGCGTCGCGCGCCATCCACTCCTCCGACCAGCGCTGGTCGTACATCCGCGCCCAGTACCCGGCGAGCGCGGGGAGCGAGCGCGGCTGGCCGAAGCCGCAGGCCGCGCAGCGCGCCATCTCCACCGTGGCGCCGGTGTAGGCGGCCAGCTCCGCGTCCTGCTCGGCGAAGTTGTCGAACTCGAAGAGGGCCGTGAAGGAGGGGCGCAGCTCGCGCCC
>DASWMA010000473.1:0-3779 GCA_036399995.1 Longimicrobium sp.
AATCGGCCTCGTGCGAATCATCCGCATCATCGGACTTTCGCACATTCGCACTTTGGTACTCTCGCACGTCCACCCACCGCACCCGGTCGCCGGTGCGGTAGAGCCGCGCCCCCGGCTCGCCGGCGAAGGGGTCGGGGACGAAGCGCTCGGCCGTCAGCCCCGGCCGGCCCAGGTAGTCGCGCGCGACGCTGGCGCCGCCCAGGCACAGCTCCCCGGCCGCTCCCTTGGGCGCCACCTGCCCCGCGGCGTCCAGCACATGGATGGCGGCGTTCCCCAGCGGCCGCCCCACGATCTGCCGCGTGGCCGCCTCGCTCCCCAGCCGGTGCGACGCGCAGATGATGGTGGCCTCGGTGGGCCCGTAGAGGACGTGGATCCCGGCCGCCGGGAAGACGCCGCGCATCTCCTCCAGCAGGTCGGGCGCGACCGCGTCGCCGCCCACGAAGGCGTGGCGCAGCGCGGGAAGAACGCCCCCCGGCCGCGCGCGGACCTCCTCCACGATGCGGCGCATCAGCGCCGGCACGGCGTGCAGCACGGTGCACCCGGCCAGGTCGTCCACCAGCCGCGGCACGTCGGGCACCCGGTCGCGCGGGACCAGCCGCACGGTCCCCCCGCCCAGGAGCGGGAGGAGCGTCTCGAACAGCCAGATGTCGAAGGCGAAGGAGGCGAGCGAGGGAACCCGGTCGCCGGCGCCGAGCCCGAACGCCTCACCCGCAGCCGCCAGCGTGGCGCCCAGGCTCCCGTGCGGCACGCGCACACCCTTGGGGCGGCCGGTCGAGCCGGAGGTGTAGATGACGTACGCCAGGTGCGCGGGCGACAGGGCGCCGCGCTCCGGGTCGGTCTCCGGCTCGTCCGCCCACGCCGGATTGAGCGCCCCGAGCTCCACGACGGCCAGGGTGGCGTCGGCGAACAGGTGGCGCAGCGCGGCGTCGATCAGGAGCGCCGCGGGCCGGCTGTCGGCCAGCATGTAGCGCAGCCGCTCTTCCGGATACGCGGGGTCCAGCGGCACGTACGCTCCGCCGGCCTTGAGCACGGCCAGCATCCCCACCACCATCTCCGGGCCGCGCTCCGCGCAGATCCCCACCCGCGCCTCCGGCCCCACGCCGAGCGAGCGGAGGTGGTGCGCCAGCCGGTTCGCCCGCGCGTTCAGCTCCGCGTAGCTCAGCGTCTCGTCTTCCCAGACGAGCGCGGCCGCGCCGGGCGTGCGCTCCACCTGCGCCTCGAACCGCTCGTGCACGAACGATTCGCGCGGGTGCTCCGCGCGCGCGGCGATCTCCGGCCCGCGTGCGAAGTCCGCCGGAAGCGCGCTCTTCTCTTCGGGAGAGAGGTTGCGCGTGTATGCCAGATCGATGGTCATCAGCCGGTTCTATTCGGGACCGCTGCTACGGGAGCGGAGCGGCTTGGTCCAGCGGATGGCACTCCACCGGGACGCATGGATACGACCGGTCCACACGCGGCGGCGCGGCCGACGCGGGAAGGCCGGGGTTGCCGGCTGCCAGGCCCGGGCTCACGGGCACGGCGCGGTCCGGGCGCTGCCGCATCGGGCCAGCGCCGGTGAACGAAGTGCTCGCGACCACGCGGGGTCGCGAGCCTGGCGTGCGGCGCTCAGGGCGCCGCGGTCTGCAGCGCGCACCCCGGCCGCACCACGGCCTCGCCGATCCTCTCCGGGGTCGAGTGCGAGAATTCGAGACGCACGCAGTCGCTGCCCGTGCGGCCGCCGTCCGAAGGGGCGACGGCCGCCGTCCGGATCGTCAGATGTTCCCGCGGCGTTCCTGCTCGCGCTCCACCGCCTCGAACAGCGCCTTGATGTTCCCGGAGCCGAAGCCCCTGGCCCCCTGCCGCTCGATCACCTCGATGAACATCGTGGGGCGCGCCTCCACCGGCTCGCTGAAGATCTGCAGCAGCCGCCCGTCGTCTTCCGAATCGACCAGGATCCCCAGCTCCTGCAGCTCCGCCATGACCCCCGGCTCGATGGCGCCCACGCGCTCTTCCAGCACCTCGTAGTAGGTGGCGGGGATGCGCAGGAAGCGCACGCCGTTCTCGCGGATGGCCCGCACCGTGGCGCGGATGTCGTCGGAGAGGAAGGCCACGTGCTGCGCGCCGGCGCCGTGGTTGAAGTTCAGGTACTCCTGCACCTGCGACTTGCCGCCGTTGTGGGCCGGCTCGACGATGGGGAACTTGATCTTCCCCGAGGCGTCTTCCACCACCTTGGAGTTCATGGCGCTGTGCTTGGTCCACACCATCTCGTGGTGCGACTGGTGGAAGCCCAGCACGTCCTGGTAGAACTCGATCCATTGGTCCAGCTGCCCCTGCTCCATGCTCACCGCCACGTGGTCCACCTCCACGAAGCCGGTGGGCGTGGTGGGCGGCGCGTCGGAGATCGGCGCGAAGCCGGGGAACAGCGCCGCGGCGTAGCCGTGCCGCTCCACCAGCGAGTGCACCGTGTCGCCCGGGGCGCCGATGGTGGCGCGCACCAGGCGGCCGCGCTCATCCTCGTGCACCTGCGGCGGCGACACCGGCGTGGCGCCGCGGCGCACCGCGGTATGGAAGGCCGAGTCCACGTCCCTGACCCGGAACGCCACGTCCTTCACGCCGTCGCCGTGCAGCGCCACGTGGCGGGTGATCGGCGAGTCGGGGTCGAGCCCGCTGGTGAGCACCAGGCGGATGTCGCCCTGCTCCATGACGATCGAGAGCCGGTCGCGCACGCCGGTCTCCAGCCCCGCTTGCGCCACGGGCCGAAACCCGAACATCCTGCGATAGAAGTGCGCCGCCTGGTAGGCATTGCCCACGTACAGCTCCACGTGGTCGATGCCGTCCAGCTGCACTGCGCTCTGGATGGCGGGAACCTTGACGACGTCCGGCTCGAGCGTTGCCATGCCGCTTCCGTAGGTTGGTAGATGAGAGTGGGGGCGCCGCGGCGGGGGCGTGCCTCCGCCGCGGCACGTGCACGGCGCCCGGACCAACGTCCCTCACGTGATCCGACAATATCCGTGGCTGCCGTACTCTACTCGATTCCGTCCCCCCGCGTCACCCTCCCCCCCCCCCCCCGCTCGCCCCGCTGCCGGACACGGACCACGGCTGGGCCGATCGACCCCGGAATCTCGCTGCTACGGGCGATTTTTGAGCCCCGTGAGCTTAACTGGCCGAAAGCGACCGGTCCCCGCTACGAACGGGACGAGGCTTGGGATGCGCGGCGATCCGCGCAGCCGCAGCACCGGTCCATCCGGCGGATATCGCCTTGATGACGCTATACATTTCCGGAAAGTCGCTTTATGATCGGTTGCGCCGGTAAGCGGGTGGACGAATGATTGACCGTCCTGGAGTTGATCGACTGTCCTGGAACGTATCCCCCCTTGCTCCAACCCTTTCTACCAGATCCGCTTGGTTCGTTGCTGCAGGAGATACTGCTGAAGTCTCACACAGAGAACACAGAGAAACTGCCGCAGTTCTCTGTGTTCTCTGTGCCTCTGTGTGACACCCCAGCGGGGCCGGTTACGTCAACGATTCTTGCGGAGTCGGTATTACGCCGCGCCCGCGTCTCCGGCGGACGTGTGCACGGGCCGATCTCCGTGCCGCCGGCCCGCGGCGGGGCTCCGCGCCTCGGCTCGCCGGGCGCTCCAGGGTGGCCGGGCATCGTTCCGGCTTAGAGCGGTTTTCGGATCACTCCGGAGCGACCGTGTAGCCGCAGTGGCGAAACCACCCGCGAGCATCTTGAGGCGTGATGGTTTCCATGGCGTCGGCTACTGCGGCTTCTAGCGCGTCGCGCGTGTTCGCCGCGCGAG
>DASWMA010000474.1:0-6360 GCA_036399995.1 Longimicrobium sp.
CACCGTCTCGTCCAATCGAATCGCGGAGTTCCTGAAGGGTCGAAGTGAGCATGCCGGTCGCTCCAGAAACTCCAACACCTGCCCGCCCATTGATGAATTCCGTAATCGAAGAAGACGTTGCACCGAACTTCGAAGCCACTGAAGGACGTATCTCTCCTCTAATCAAATCTTCAAGCGCTGATGTGGTTACTCCCATCGCACTGGCTGCACCAAGAAGGCTCATCGTACCCCATGGGTGAGGTGAAGTGACGCTGTGGAGAACCGACCGATATGTGCCCGCCGGGATACGACGGGCTACAGGATCAGACCGGTACAGGCTGAACTGCACTACCTCGGCGATTGGGTGGCTTGTCCGCCGCCCCGCTGCTGATTCACTGCCAACCTGCAGGGTTAAATCTCAGCGTGGCGGAGGCGGCGGTCCAGCCGGGACACCCGGCGCCGTAGCTCCCGGGCCACCTGACTGCCTCTGCGGCCTGCGGTTCATGTTGTCGATGTCGGACGCGATGAGCCACCGGCCGCCCGGCCCTCTCCGCAGCGCCAGCACGAACTTGCCCATGTCCGGATCACCGGCGTTCTCCGCGAATGCGCCGATGATGTAGCCGACGGAATCGGCGGTCGCATACGCCAGCGCGCGCAGGCTCAGCGCTCCGCCGTCGTTCGCGTAGACCTGCTGGATCGCGGCTCGCCCGCGGGCTGGCATCCGGCCGTTCGCCAGCACGAACCCGTCTTCGGTGAACAGCGCCGCGAGCGCGGCTTCGTCGCGAGCCGCCCAGGCGCGCTCGTAGTCGCGCAGCACGCGGTCGAGCTCGGCTGGCAGCTGGACTGACGGGAGCTGCGGCGCCGCTGGCGGATTCTGCTGCGCGCCGGCGGCGACCGGAGCGGCCAGCAGCACGAGCAGGGCAGGGATGATGAGCTTCATGGGATCCGGGGGAACGGGGTAGGGCCTGGCGCCGGGCCCGGGCGGACACGGCGAATGGTCAGGCGGCAGTGCCACCTCCCCATTGGACGCCGCGCATGATGAACAAGATGCTCGTTCCCAAACGGTCGCGGAAGGCCTGGGGTGTCTCACGCCGGCTTCGCCGCAAGGTTGTGATCGACCAGCGTTGAACGGTGGCTCCCGGCCAGCAAGGCACCCCTTGAGCTGTAGCACGATCCGGTGTACTTTGTGCTACACTCAACCAGGAGGCGGTCATGAAGTTCATGAGCATCCGGGATCTACGAAACCAGCCTGGCGCAATCCAGCGGACCGTCGAGGAAGAGACGGTGACGCTGACGTCGAATGGGAAACCATTCGCGCTGGTGGTTGGGGTAGGTGAGGAAGACGACCCTGCCGAGCTCGAGCGCCTGTTCCGGAAAGCCCGTGCGGAATGGGCACTCTCCAGGATCCGCAAGCGAGCCCAGCGACACGGGCTCGACCGGATCACCCTGGACGAGATCAATGATGAGATCGCGGCAGTCCGAGCGGAGCGACGGCGGTGAGGATCGTGCTCGACACCAACGTGCTGGTGTCGGCTCTCCTCAACCCTCACGGGGCGCCGGGTGCCGTTCTGCAGCTGATCTACTCGGGCGAAGTCGTCGTATTCTTCGACGACCGCATTCTCAGCGAGTACCGGGACGTGCTCGGCCGCCCCAAGCTGCGCATCTCACGGCGGGAGGCGGAGTTCACGGTGGACTTCATCGAAGCGGAAGGCGTGCGGGTATCCGCGCCCCCACTCGATCTCGACCTCGTCGATCCCGACGACCTCCCCTTCCTGGAGATCGCACAGGCGTCGCACGTCGACGGCCTTGTCACCGGAAACACACGACACTTCGTCGGCACGCCGGTGGCCGAGGCCGTCCCGGTGTTGACCCCCACAGAGTTCCTCGCGCTCTGGCGCTCACGTCAGCGCGAACACTGAAGGGCACATGCCTTGCCCGACCTCCTGTGTCTGGACCTCACCAGCTAGGAGAACGGGATGGAGACGCTGCCACGCGACGTGTTGATGAAGTCGCTCCGGATGGTGATGGCCGAGGCGTACGAGGGGCCCACGGACCCGCGCGGAACGTGGTTCGTGGAGATGGCACCCGATTCGGGGCTGTTCGGCACGCTGGCGTCCGTCAGTGCGGACGAGGCGTCGCGGCCGCCGGCGCCGGGGCGCAGCACCATCGCCGGGCACGCGGCGCACCTGCGCTTCAGCCTGGAGGTGGCGCGCCGCTTTCTGGGCGGTGACCGCGGCCCCTTCGAGTGGGAGCAGAGCTGGGCCACCCGCAGCGTGGACGAGGCCGCGTGGGCCGAGCTGCGCGGCGGACTGCGCCAGGAATACGACGCCTTCCTCCTGGCGCTCGACCTGGTCGGCGAGCTGGACTGGCTCCTCCTGTCCGGCACCCTGGGCGGGCTGGCACACGTGGCCTATCACCTGGGCGCCATCCGGCAGATGATGCTGGAGCTGCGCGGGGTCCCCAGTCTCACCGCCGAAGCGGCCGGGGCGCACGGATGACGCAGCCGTTCGCGCGGGCGCTGGTGGGCCGCACCCTGGCCGGCCGCTACGAGCTGGGCGAGTCGATCGGCGCCGGCGGGATGAGCGTGGTGTACCGCGGGCACGACAACGTCCTGGGCCGCCCCGTCGCGGTGAAGGTGGTGGCGCTCCCCGCCGACACCGACGAGATGCGCGACAACCTGCGCGAGCGCTTCCGTCGCGAGGCGGCGTCGGCGGCGCGCATCGCCCATCACCCCAACGTGGTGCAGGTCTACGACTACGGGACCGACCCCGAGCTGGACCTGGACTTCATCGTGATGGAGCTGCTGCGCGGGCGCGACCTGAAGCAGGCGCTGGCGCAGGGCGCCCTGTCGCGGGGCGAGGCGCTGCGCATCGTGCGCGAGGCGGCGCGCGGGCTCTCGGCCGGCCACCGCGAGGGGATCGTGCACCGCGACGTGAAGCCCGCCAACATCTTCCTGGTGGGGGTGGACGGCCGGCTCGAATACGTGCGCGTGCTCGACTTCGGCATCGCCAAGGCGGTGGAGGGCGACGACGACCAGCTGACGCTGACCACCCACGGCCAGCTTCCGCACTCCCCCGCCTACGCCTCGCCCGAGCAGACCGACCCCGGCACGCCGATCACCCCCGCGTCCGACGTCTTCCAGCTCGGCCTGATCGCCTACGAGCTCCTGGCGGGCCAGCGCGCGTACACCGAGGCCGACCGCAAGCGCATCCGCGCCGGCGAGGCGGTGCCGCCCGCGCACACGGCCGCCTGGGCCGCCGTCCCCGCGCCGCTGCGCGCGGTGATCGAGCGCGCGCTGAGCCACGACCCCGCCGGCCGCTACCCCGACGCCGGCGCCTTCGCCGACGCGCTGGCGCACGCGGAAGAGGCGTCGCCGCTGCACCACGACGTCCACGACGATCATACACTCCTGGCCACCGTCGCGGCCGCACCCGCGCCCGTCGTGGCGCCTCCCGTGCCCCCCGCGCCGCCGGGCGAACCAGCGGTAGACGATGCGGCGGGGCTGGCGGCGGTGGCGGCGCCGGAGCCGGTCTCCAGCGAGCCGGTGTCGCTGCCGCCGGTGCCGCGGCTGGGGCACAGGATGACACCGGCGATGTGGGGGATCCCGCTGGTGCTGCTCGTCCTCGTACTGGCGGTGTGGACGTCGCGGAACCGGGGCCGCGCGCGCGCCGGCGCCACCGTGGCCGCCGACACCGGGGCGCTCTCCACGCTGCACGGCACCTTCCTGCGGCTGCAGGGCGCCGCCTCGTCCGTGCTCGACAGCGCGCCCGGCGACACCTCCGTCGCCACCGCGCCCCCCGGCAGCGGGCCTGTCGACACCTCGCAGATCCAGTCGCCCGAAGCAGCCCTCGCCGCGACCACGCAGAAGGCCGTGCTCGACCTGAACGCCGCCTGGAGCGTGGGCGACCTGGACCGGATGATGGAGTTCTACGGGCGGCGGGTGGACTATTACGGGGTGGAGAACGCCTCGCGCTCGTTCGTGCGCAACCGGGTGCGCGACACCATCCGCCGCTACGACCGGCGCATGATCACCATCAAGCGCCAGGCTACGCTGATGGACGGCCTCGAAACGGCTCGCGTGCTGGTGGACAAGGACTGGGACTTCACCAGCGACGACGAGCGCTGGTACGGGTCGATGCGCGTGGAGGTCACGATGCGGCTGACTGACGGCGAGTGGCGCGTGATCTCCGAGCGCGCCGTGCAGATCTACAACGACAAGCGGGAGCGGGTGTAGCCTTTACGCGCACCGCCCCATCCATCCGGCGGCTGAAGCCGCAGCAACAACGACGAAAAGCCTCGCAAACCGCGCGAGGCTTCACCCACCGAATTCGCGGCCCTTCCTCCGCCCCCGTGCTCGAGATGACCTTCACGGGGGCGGCGCATGGACGTCCCTGGATCACCGCACCACCTGCGCGCCCTCGGGCCAGCGCCCGGCCAGGAAGGTGTCGATCGCGGCGAAGACGAGGTCCGGCCGGTCGGCGTGGGCGCCCTTGCCCGCGCCCTCGATCAGGAGCAGCCGGCCCTCGCGGACGGATGACGCCCACCCATGCTGCTGCGCGGCCGCCTGCGGGTCCACGTTGCCGTGGATCACCAGCAGCGGCGCATCCACCTCCGCCAGCGCCCCTCCCGTGAAATCCCAGTCGCCGAAGCTCGCCGGGCCCATCCGCGCCGTCCAGCGGTAGTAGTAAGCCACGGCCGACGGCGGCGCCGAGCAGGTGGTGCCGCGGCTGCGCACCGGCTCGCCCCGCGCGGCGGAGATGGCGCGGCTGGCCGCCTCGTACTCGCGGCAGGTGGCGACCGGGTTGGCGGCGGTGCCCTCCATCAGGCTTCGCATCGCGGTGAACATTCGCCGCTGGGCCGCGGTGTCGGGCGCCGCGCGCATCGCCAGGGCGGCCGCTTCGGCCCGACGAGGGCCGCTGGCGCCCACGAACACCATCCGCCCGATCCGCCGGGGGTGTCGCTGTGCGTAGCGCGCCACCAGCACCGGCCCGAACGAGTGCGCCACCACCGTCATCCGCTCGAGCCCGAAGAACCGGCGCACCGCCTCCAGGTCATGCACGTGGTGGTCGGCCGAGAGCCGCGCCGTGTCCGCCGGCAGCTCCGAGCGGCCGCCGCCGCGCTGGTCGTAGAAGATCACCGTGCGCGTGCGCGCCAGCGGCGCCAGGTCCGGCCGCAGCGCCTCCATCCCCGCGCCCGGCCCTCCGTGCACCACGACGATGGTGTCCGCCCCCGAGCCTTCGACGCGGTAGAAGATCCGCGCGCCGTCCGCGCTCGGCAGATATCCCTCGCGCGCCGTCCCGGGTGATGGTGTTGTGGAAGGAGCCGCCGGCGCGCACGCGGCGAGCACCAGGGACGCGGCGAGCAGTCGGGCGATGGGAGGCATCGGCGGTTCGGGATGCGGCGTGACGAGCGATTCTCCCTGGGAGATCAACACCCGGGGAGACGCTTTACCCTACGCGCATCGCCCACCCGTTCGCATCAATGCTCCGGCCCGCTGTCTGCCTGCGCGGCGGGAGTGGCGGGAGCGGCGGCCGGCGCCTGGCCGGTCACCACGTTGTACAGCTCGCGGCGGACGCGGCGGATCTGGTTGGGTGCGCGCGGCATGTACGAGCGGTTGGACAGCAGCACCACCCAGGTGCCGCGCCCGGGCTCGATCCAGATGGACACGCCCGTGTAACCCGTGTGGCCGTAGGCGTAGGGCTCCTTGCACCCTTCGTGGTCGGGTACCGTCCCCTCGCGGCAGAACCACTCGAATCCCAGCGCGCGCGTTCCCGCGCCGCGTTGCATGTGGATGAAGTGCCGCAGCGTTTCCGGGCGGACGATGCGCACGCCGTTCAGCTCGCCGCCGTTGGCGATCATCGCCGTCCAGCGCGCCACGTCGCTCACGGTGCCGAACAGCCCCGCGTTGCCGGTGATGCCGCCCAGCTCGCGGGCGAACGGGTCGTTGGTCTTCCCCGCGAACGGGCTGCCATCGTCCAGCGTGAGGGTGGGCGCGCACGAGTCGCACGGCAGCCCGGGCTGGAAGCGCGTGTGCGCCATCTTCAGCGGCTCCCAGATGCGGGTGCGCGCGAAGGTGGGGAGCGGCTGCCGCGCGGCGCTCGCCACCACCAGCCCCAGCACGGCGTAGCCCGCGTCGGAGTAGAGGATCTCTTCGCCCGGCGCGGCGATCAGCTCCGTCTTCGCCACCAGGTTGTACAGCCGATCGCCGGGGGTGGCGCCCTGCAGCTCCACCACCGCCGCAGGCATGCCGGAGGTATGGGTGAGAAGGTGGCGGATGGTGACCTTCTCGCGCCCGCCGCCGGTGAAGTGCGGCAGGAAGCGCGCGACGGGGTCGTTCAGCCGCAGCCGCCCTTCGTCCACCAGGATCATCACCGCCGTGGT
>DASWMA010000475.1:0-9669 GCA_036399995.1 Longimicrobium sp.
GTTGTTCGGCGCGCGACGGCCACGTAGCCCGGTACCGCCGAGCCCCGCGCCGCCGCGGCCCCGCCCCGTGCCCCCCGGCGTCCGTCAGCAGCCGTGGTGGTGAGGATGGGTGCACAGATCGCCCTGTCCGCCTCCGCACGCATGAACCCCGCACACCGGCCCCCGAGAGAGGCGGTGAAGCACCGATGAGATCGCATGCGCCCCTCGGCTTCCATGCCGCCGCCCTTTGCGCGGCGATGTTCGGCACCATCATGGCCGTGGTGGTGCTGCAGGTGGACACCGGCAGCGGTGACCAGTGGGGAAGGATGTGGATGCGGGCCTGTGCCGCGCTGCTGGCCGCGCTCTCGGGCGTGGTGACGGAGGCGCTGTGGCGGCCACGGCCGTGGGCATACCGCGCGACGCTGGCGCTGGCGCTGGCCTACACCGCGGTGGTCACGCTGCTCTTCCTGGGGATCGAGGGGGTGGACGGACTGATGACCGCGTTCTGGATCCTGTTCTTCAGCGCGTGGGTGGTGGTGCCGATCGTGATGTACGTCCGCCGCCGCTCGGCCACGCTGTTCGGCCCGCGGCCGCGGCCGCAGCCGCGCGGCCCGCTGGCCCGGCCGGTGGCCCCCGGCGGCCGGCCGCCGCCGTGGTGGTGAGCGGCGTGCGACGGCCCCAGCCGATGCGCCCGGGCACGTCCGACGGGGAAGGCGCCCGGTGAGCGCGGGAGCACCGCCCCCGGGCCCCGCCCCCACGGGAACGCCTGGAGCGCCGGAGCGGACCGGCTGCTTCGGGATGCTGGGGTGCTTCTCGCTGCTGGTTGCGCTGGTCGCCATCGTCACCCTCGCGGACCCGCCGGACAGCGCGACACCGGCGCGGGCGCTGGCGGCGCGGGCGGTGGCGGGGCTGGTCGCGGTCACGGGGCTCTTCGCGGCGGAGGCGCTCTGGTTCAAGCGGCGGTGGGTGTTCGGCGCCACCGCCGCGATGTTCCTGTCCCTGTTCGCGGTGCTGCTGCTGGTGGATGGGGTGCGGGTGTGGCGCGACATGGTGGAGGACCCCGCGGCGTCGCTGATGCTCGGGGCGTACGTCGTGGGAACGCTGGCCTACGTCTACGTGCAGGCCAGGCGGATGTTCGCCGCCAGCAAAGTCTCTGCAGCACCTCCGCCCCCCGGCGGGGGTAAGCCGTAGGCGGTTCGTGACGGTCGGTCGTCAGGGTGCGTTCGTGATGGTTGGTTCGTGATGGTTCGGAGGAGGGCTTCGGTCCCTGCTCCCTGAACCGGGTTTCGTTCACCCCGGCCAGGAAAAGGTCACCGATGTCCGCGCTGCCAACCCTTCCCTTCACCGACCCGGTGCTGGTCGTCGCCACGGCGACGCTGGTGTTCCTGGTGGTGCCCCTGCTGTTCGAGCGGCTGCGCATCCCCGGCATCATCGGGCTGATCGTGGCCGGCGCGGCGATCGGCCCGCACGGCGCGGGGCTGCTGGCGCGCAGCAACACCATCGTCCTCCTCGGCACGGTCGGCCTGCTGTACCTGATGCTGCTGGTGGGGCTGGAGCTGGACCTGCCCCAGTTCAACCGCCACCGCGGCAAGAGCATCGGCTTCGGCACGCTCTCCTTCGCCCTCCCCTGCGCCGCCGGCGTCGGCCTGGCCCTGTCGCTGGGCTACGGCGTTCCCTCGGCGCTGCTGATCGGCAGCGTGTTCGCCTCGCACACCCTCCTCGCCTACCCCATCGCCAGCCGGCTGGGGATCGTGCGCAACGGCGCGGTGACCGCGGCGCTGGGGGGGACGATCCTGGCCGAGGTGCTGGCGCTGCTCGTGCTGGCCATCGTGGCCAAATCCCGCGGCGGGGCGCTGGACCTGGCGTTCTGGCTGGAGCTGGCGCTTCCCTTCGCCGTATACGTGGGGCTGGTGCTGTGGACGCTGCCGCGGCTGGGGCGGTGGTTCTTCCGACACGTGGGGGGCGAGGGGAGCACCGAGTTCGTCTTCGTCCTCGCCGCGCTCTTCGCGGTGTCGTACCTGGCGCACTTCGGCGGGGTCGAGCCGATCATCGGCGCGCTGCTGGCGGGGCTGGCGCTGAACCGGCTGATCCCCGCGCACGGCGCGCTGATGAGCCGCATCCACTTCGCCGGCAACGCCATCTTCATCCCCTTCTTCCTTCTTTCCGTGGGGATGCTGGTGGACGTGCGCGCGCTGCGGGGCGGGCGCGCGCTGGCGATCGCGCTGGCGCTGACGGCGGGGGTGATCGCGTCGAAGTGGCTGGCGGCGCGGGCGGCGCAGCAGGTGTTCGGCTGGACGGCGCCCGAGGGGTGGACGGTGTTCGGGCTGACCGCGCCGCACGCCGCGGGAACGCTGGCGATCGTGCTGGTGGGCTTCGACTTGGGGCTGCTCGACCAGACCGAGGTGAACGGCGTGGTGCTGATGATATTGGTCACCTGCCTGGCCGGGCCCTGGGCGGTGCAGCGCTGGGGGCGGCAGGTGGCGCTGGCCGACGAGCGCCAGCCGTACGACGCGGGGGCGGCGCCGCGCCGGATCGTGGTGGCGCTGTCGAAGCCCGAGACGGCCGACCCGCTCATGGACCTGGCGTTCGCGCTGCGCGGTGAGGGGAGCCACGAGCCGGTGCACCCGCTGATGGTGGTGCCCGGCGAAGGGGAGGATCCCGAGGCCGAGGTGGCCGAGGCCGAGCGCGTGCTGGCCCACGCCGTGGTGCACGGCGCCGCGGCCGAGGTGCCGGTGGTGCCGCTCACCCGCGTGGACCCCAACGCGGCCGACGGGATCGCGCGCGGCGTGGCCGAAACGCGCGGGAGCCTGGTGGTGGTGGGGTGGCCGGTGCGCCGCGGCGGCGGGCGGGCGATCTTCGGGGGCGTGCTCGACCAGCTGCTGCTGCGCACCCGGCAGGGGGTGGTGGCCGCGCGCCTTCCGCATCCGCTCAACACCACCCGGCGCGTGGTGGTCGTGATCCCCCCCGCCGCCGAGCGCCACCCCGGCTTCGGCGAGGTGCTGCGCACGGTGAACCTGCTGGCCCACGGCGCCGGCGCCGGGCTGCTGCTGGTGAGCGTAGGCGGTGAGGTGGAGCGGCTGAAGGCGCTCCACGCGCCGGCCCGGCCGAGCGTCCCCGCCACGTGGGAGCGGGTGGAGGGGTGGGGCGAGCTGCTGGAGGGGCTGGGCGGGATGCTGCGGCCGCACGACCTGCTGGCGCTGGTGAGCACGCGGCGGGGAACGCTGGCCTGGCACCCGCGGCTGGCGCGCCTCCCCGAGCAGCTGGCGGCGCTGGCGCCGGGGTCGCTGGTGGCGCTCTTCGCGCCCGAGCCCGACCTGGCCTCGCTCGAGACGGCGGCGCTGGGCGCCGCGGTGGAGCCCGAGCGGGTGGTGCGGCTGGGCGCGGTGTCGTTCATCGCCGCCGTGGGGCGGCTGCTGGAGGGGGTGTTCGACGGCGACACCGTGCGCGAGCTGGCCAACGTGATCGTGCGCAACGAGGAGCAGTTCTCGTCGGAGCTGGTGCCCGGGGTGGTGCTTCCCCACGTGCGGCTGAAGGGGCTGGCGCGGCCGGTGCTGCTGCTGGGCGTGAGCCGCGAGGGGGTGGAGTTCCCTCGCGCGCGGCACCCCGCCCGCCTCATCTTCCTTCTGGTGAGCCCCGCCGAGCGCGCCGACGAGCACCTGCAGACGCTGGCCGCCGTCGCCCGCCTCCTGTCCACGCCCGGCCGCGTCCGCGAGCTGATGGACCGCCTGGCCCCCGGCACCGACCTGGACTGGCTGCATGTGGATGAGTAGTCTCGCGTGGCGCACCCTCGGGCAGCGCACCTGGGCGCTGTGGCTGGCGGTGCAGGGTGTGGCCGGCGCGTGGCACTTTTCCGGCGTGCCCCCGGAGGTGCTGCGCAGGGACTGGTTCAGCACGGTGGCATGGCTGTTCACGCTGGCGTCGTGCGGCGTGGCGGCCGAGGCGTTCTGGAACGGCCGCGGCTACCGGCACCGCGCGGCGCTGGCGGTGCTGTGGGGGCCGCTGCTGATCTGGGGGAAGGTGATCTTCACGCAGGCGGCCGACATCCCCCGCGGTGTGCCGCTGATGGTGCTGGTGCCGCTCACGGTCACGTCGTTCGTGCTGGTCGTCACCCCGCCGAAGCACCCTTGAGACAGAGCGGGGAAAGGACGCCGCCCGTTCGCCGGCACGAGGCCACGGCCGTTCCGTGCGGCGCGAGGGCCGGTGAAGAAACGCGTCGCGAGCCCCGGAAAGGTGCCCTGATCCCATGCCGAAGACGGTAGCGATGACCCGAACCCCGACGATCTTCGACCGGCTGTGGGGAGGCTACTTCGCCGCGCTCTGCGCGGTGGGCGCGGTGATGCTGCTCTGGACGCCGGCCGGGCTGCTCCGGGAGGCTCCGTTCACCTCGCTGGCATGGCTGGGGACGCTGGCATGCTGCGGCCTGAACGCCGAGGCGATGTGGCACCGGCGGCCGCGGCGGTTGCGCGCGTGGAGCGCGCTGGCGATCGCGGGCTTTCTCATGGCGGTGGCGCACTTCGCCGACCGGGCCCTCCCCGGAACGGCCGCGAAGCTGGACGTGATCGTCCCCGAGCCGCTCGAGAACCTGGTGGTCGCGTCGATCTTCTTCCTGTACTTCTACCTGCGGCCGGGCCGCTTCCGGCAGTTCCTCCGCGTTCCAACGGCCCTGACGCCCCGCGGCCGGCCCGCCAGAGCGCACGACCTGTCCGGGACTCGATCCGCGGGACCCGATGACCGGATCGACGACCGTCACCCACCTGCGCTGGCTGCATGCCGAAGAGTGACGAGCAGAAGGAAGACGAGGTGATCGCGGGGTGGATGATCTTCTCCGCGTTCAGCGGCTTCCTGGCCTGGGCCATGATTCCCCGTGTGATGGTGCGGGCGCATCCCAGCGCCTGGCTGTGGCTGGCGGCGATGGTGCTGACCATGCTGGCGGCCGAAGCGATCCTCCACCGCCGGCGCTGGCGCGACCGTACGATCGACCTGAGCGTGGCGGCGCTGGTGCTCTGCGGCCTGGCCGGCCTGGGCGAGTGGGCCTGGTACGGCCGGAGGGACGCGGTGGTCCGGGGGATCGCGCAGAAATACCTGGGGTTCTTTTTGCTCACCGTGGCGCCGCTGGCGCTGGCGGTGCGTGCCCGCACCCTCGCGGCCCGGCGCGCCGCGCAGGCAAAGCCGGCGATACGCGGGCTCCGCCTCAGCGGGCGCAGCCGCATGCTCGAGCGTAGAGCCCGCGAAAAGCAGCGCGAGGCGCCGCCGGAGAAGAAGCCGCAGAAGAAGCGCTGAAGCATCGGCGCGGAAACCCGGACCATCCGGGGCGGCGGCCGTGCCTCCCGGCATCTTGGTCCGCAGGGCGCCGGTACCGGCGTCCGTTCCGACTTCATCCATTGAGCCCGATGCCCGATTCCGACGTTTCGATCGTTCTCCCCACCGCGGCCGACGTGCGTGCCGCCGCCGAGCGCCTGCGCGGCGCCGCCAACGTGACGCCGGTGATGCGCTCGCGCACGCTGGACGAGATGACCGGCGCCGCCGTGATGCTCAAATGCGAGAATTTCCAGCGCGGCGGCGCCTTCAAGTTCCGCGGTGCCTACAACGCGGTCAGCCAGCTGTCGGACGAAGAGCGGGCGCGGGGAGTGCTGGCGTACAGCTCCGGCAACCACGCGCAGGCGGTGGCGTTGACGGGGCGGATCCTGGGCGTGCGGACGGCGGTGGTGATGCCGATGGACGCCCCGGCGCCCAAGATCGCCGGCACCCGCGGCTACGGCGCCGAGGTGATCCTGTACGACCGCGCCGGCCGCAGCCGCGAGGAGATCGCCGCCGAGCTGCAGCAGGAGCGGGGGATGACGCTGATCCCGCCGTACGACCACCCGGGCGTGATCGCGGGGCAGGGGACGGCGGCGCTGGAGATGATCGGCGAGACGGGGCCGCTGGACGTGGTGATGACGCCGTGCGGCGGCGGCGGTCTGCTGAGCGGCACCGCGCTGGCGGCGAAGGATGCGTCCCCTGGGTGCCGCGTGATCGGCGTGGAGCCCGAGCTTGCCGACGACGCCACCCGCTCCTTCCGCACCGGCGAGCTGGCCACCGTGCACAACCCGCCGACGATCGCCGACGGGCTGCGGACGCCGGCGCTGGGGCGCTACACCTTCCCCCTGGTCCGCCAGAACGTGGACGAGATGCGCACGGTGAGCGAGGCGCAGATCGTGGAGGCGATGCGCTTCCTGTGGACGCGGATGAAGCTGGTGGTGGAGCCCTCGGGCGCCGTCCCCGTGGCCGCGCTGCTGGCCGACCCCGAGGCGTTCCGCGGCAAGCGCGTGGGGATCGTGGTCAGCGGCGGCAACGTGGACCTGGCCGGCGCCTGCGAGCTGTTCGCCGCGGGGTGAACTGCGTGGGCGGCTTCGCCGCGAGTATCGGAGGGAAGGGAGTCAGGGGGAGAACGGCGTGAACCTCTCCCCCTGACTCCCCTTTCCTCCGATGCTCCGCGTTCATGCGGTTCGACAGCCTGCGCCCACGACGAAGCCGGCGTGATGAGAACGCCCCGGGGTCGGACGATCGAGCACGGATGCGGGAGCGGCAACGATCCGGTCTGGGAGACGAACGGACGCGCGAAACCATTGGTTCGCGCGTCCGTATCTTCTTGCGTTCCATCAGGTTCCACGCCTCGCCACACTGCGGCCCACCCGGATGCCCCTGATCACCTGCCCCGACTGCGGCCGTGAGGTCTCCGACGCCGCGCCCGCGTGCGTCCACTGCGGCCATCCGTTCACCCCCGCCGCCCGGCCGAAGCCGGTGGCCGGGATCGTGGTGGCGTGCCTGCTGGGCGTGCTCACGCTGCTGTGGGCACACGGCGCCTCTCGGTCGGCATCGCCGCACGCCGTGGAGACGCGAGAGATGTCGAACGCCGTGCACACGCTCGGGTCGGTGCTGCTGCTGATCGGCGCGCTGATGAGCGCGGCGGGGCACCGCTGGGGGAACCGGGTGGTGCGCGCCACCTCGTGGCTGATGATCGTGCTGGTGCCGCTGATGTTGCTGGCCGCGCGCCAGGTGCTGGCGGAGCGCGCCCTGGCCGAGGGCCGCACGCTGGTGGAGGGGTTCGGGTGGGTGGTGGCCGTGGCGATGGTGGCCGGGGTGGCTCCGTGGCTCCTGTACCTCTTCCTCTTCCGCAGGTCGAAGTACCCGTGACGGACGGGCGTTCGCCCTCAGCAGCCGTTGCCCATGCTGCTCTGATACGGCTGGAACATCCCGTCGCGGCTCACCACCACGTACACCACCTCGGGCCTGCCGCGGGCGCTGGGCTCCACGTACACGCCCACCCCGTGCACGCTGTCGAAGCGCACCACCTCGCCCTGGGCCAGCGCTCGCGGGAGTCCGTACTTGTTCAGGCGGAACCCGTCCACCATGATCGGCTCGTTGTTCACGAACCATGGCGCGCCGGCCGCGACCGGCTCGGTGGCGGGGAGCGGAAGCCGCAGCGGCGTGCGGGGCCGCGCCGCCGCGGCCGGGGCGTACCGCGTCTCGCCGCCGAACGCCGAGATCACCCAGCGGCCGTCCTCGCGCCGCCACTCCACGAACACGGGAAAGCTCGCGGGTTCGCCCTGCGGGACGAAGCGCGTCCCGCGCACCCGCCGCCATTCGCCGCTCCCGCGCCGGTCGATCCCCGGAGCGATGAGCGTTCCCAGCACCGCGTAGTCGCCGGAGCGGAACGCGTCGCACAGCGGGCCGCCGCGCCCGATGGTCGAGTCGGTCTGCGCGGCCGGGAAGCGGTGGATGCCCGGGCGGTCCGTCCCGCCGGGGTGGCGCGTGGTGGGCACCCACGTCCAGTCGCCGCGCGTGGGGAAGTAGCCGCGCACGTCGCCGCCCAGGTCACGCGCGAACTCGCGCATGGTGCGGTCGACGCTCCACCCCGGCCGCGACGCGGCGGTCGTATCGCGGTCCTGCGCGGCGACGGGCGGCGGAAGCACGGCCGCCAGCATCAGCGCGGCGGCGAGGGCGGCGGGTCTGCACGGGCACATGGAATCGCCATGAATCCAGGTGGGGGTGCTCGGGGTACGGCAGATCCTCAATTAGCCCGCGGGCGCACGCGGAGGCAAGCCCGGAGCGCCCGCCGCGCGGTGGAGGCGGACGACGCGGCATACGGGTCACCGGTTGCCCCGACCCCGCATCTTCCCTAACATCCGGTCTCAACCCCCAAGCGAGAGAGGCACACGTGGGCCGCAGCATCTCCATCGTACGAAACGCAATGATCGCCGCCGCCCTGGTGGCGTGCACCGCCGGCACGGCCGCCGCGCAGCAGCAGGCCGCCGCGCCGCAGGGGCGCGTGCTGAGCCCGCGCGACACCACCCGCATCGAGGTGGGCGGCCGGCGCGTGTACATCGACTACGGGCGCCCTTACATGCGCGGGCGGCGCATCGTGGGCGGGCTGGTGCCGCTGGGGCGGGTGTGGCGCACCGGCGCCAACGCCGCCACCACGCTGGTCACCGAGACCGACCTGACCATCGGCACCTCGCGCGTGCCGCGCGGCACCTACACGCTGTACACGCTCCCCACCGCCACCGGGTGGACGCTGATCGTGAACCGGCAGACCGGGCAGTGGGGCACGCAGTACGACCCCAGCCGCGACCTGGTGCGCATCCCCATGCAGGTGACCACGCTGCGCCGGCCGGTGGAGCAGTTCACCATCGCGCTGGAGCCCGGCCGCGGCGGCGGCGCCCACACGCTGGCGCTCAGCTGGGAGACCACGCGCGCCGCGGTGCCGCTCCGCGCCGCCGCACCCGCCGCCCGCCCGCGGAGCCGATGAGCGACGCGCCGGCCGACACCCGCCAGGCCGAGCTGGCGGAGCCCTTCCGCCGCTTCGGCGAGCTGCTGGACCGGGCGAAGGCCACCGACCTGCACGAGCCCACCGCCATGGCGCTGGCCACGGCCGACGCGGAGGGCCGCCCCTCGGTGCGGATGGTGCTGCTGAAGGGGTTCGACGAGCGCGGCTTCGTGTTCTTCACCAACCTGGAGAGCCGCAAGGCGCAGCAGCTGGCCGACAACGCGCACGCGGCCCTGTGCTTCCACTGGCAGCCGATGGAGGTGCAGGTGCGCATCGAGGGCGCCGTGCAGCCGGTGAGCGCCGAAGAGGCGGACGCGTACTATGCGAGCCGCCCGCGCGGCAGCCGCATCGGCGCGTGGGCCAGCCGCCAGAGCGCGCAGCTCGACGGCTACGACACGCTGGTGCAGCGGGTGCGCGAGTTCGAGGAGAAGTTCGGCGAGGGCGAGATCCCCCGGCCGCCGTTCTGGTCGGGGTACCGCGTGGTGCCCGACCGCATCGAGCTCTGGTTCGGCCGCCCCAGCCGCCTGCACGAGCGCGAGCTGTACCTGCGCGCCGAAGGCGACCCGCCGCGCTGGACGCGCGAGCTGCTGTACCCGTAGGCCGCGGGGAGCCCCCCCACGGCGGGTTGAAACCCGCCGACGCGCCCGGACCGCACCGCGCCGGCCGATCGCGCGGCGGAATCCGCCCCCCACGGCGGGTTGAAACCCGCCGCTGGAAATTCGGGAAGTCCGCCTTCGCGGACGGCGGCGGCGCCGGTCGTGCGTCATCGCCGGCATTGTGCCGCCCTTCACGATCCTGCCGACGCGGCACCAACCATCCACCGCGCCGACCAGCCTCGCGCAGTTTGCGAGGCTTCGTGCCGTTCTAGCTTGCGGCTTCAGCCG
>DASWMA010000476.1:0-24475 GCA_036399995.1 Longimicrobium sp.
GACGTGTGGGTGAGCCGCGGCTTCGGCAACCGGCTGGCCGAGGAGATCGCCTCGCTGCACCCCGACGAGGTGGTGGAGGCCGCGCGCGGCGGGCGCGGACGGCTGGGCCGCGCGCACGCCGAGTCGCTCGAGGCCGCGGCGTCGCTGGCCGGCGAGCATCGCTTCTTCCACTGGGACCTGGAGTTCCCCGAGGCCTTCGTCGACGCCGAGACCGCCACCTGGAGCGACGACGCGGGCTTCGACGCGGTGGTGTGCCGGCCCCCCGCCTCGCGCGGCGAGCACGGCGCGGCCATCCGCCCGCACCTGTCGCGCGCCTTCCCCGGCGTGTACGACGCCTCGGCCGACCTGCACGTGTACTTCTGGGCGCAGGCGCTGGAGCTGCTGCGCCCCGGCGCGCGCGCGGCGTGCGCCGTGCCCGAGCGGTGGATGCGCTCCGCCTCGGCCGAGGGGCTGCGCGGCTACCTGGCGGCGCGCGCCGAGATCGAGCAGCTGGTCGACTTCCGCGCCGCCGCGGCCCGGGTGGAGCCCGACGCCGCCTGTGCGCTGGTGGTGCGCCGCCCGGGAGGCCGCGACGCCGCGGCCGAGGCCCGCGTCACCATCCTGGCGGCCGACGCGGGGGCCGAGCCGCAGCTGGCCGGCTACGCCGCGGCGCACGCCTACGCGGTGCCCCGCGCCCGTTTCGGGCCCGCGCCGTGGAGCCTGGAGCGCCCCGAGGTGCAGCGGCTGATCGACCGCATCGCCGCCGCCGGGGTGCCGCTGCGCGACTGGCTGGGCCATGCCCCGGTCACCGGGATGCGCACGGGGCTGAACGACGCGTTCGTGATCGACCACGAAACGCGCGAGCGGCTGGTGCACGCCCACCCCGGCGCCGCCGACCTGATGCGCCCCCTGCTGCGCCCGGGCGACCTGGACCGCTGGGTCGCGGAGTGGAGCGGCGGGTGGGTGATCGAGGTCTCCTCGTCCGACGAGCGGCCGTGGGCGTGGACCGGCGCGCCCGACACGGACGCCGAGCACATCTTCCACCGCTCGTTCCCCACCCTGCACGCCCACCTGAAGCCGTGGGAAGAGCGGCTGCGCGCGCGGCACGACCAGGGGCGCTACTGGTGGGAGCTGAAGCCCGGGCGCGACCACGACCCCGGCGGGCCGCGCATGGTGCACGCCGAGGCCGCCGCCCAGCCGCAGTTCGCGTGGACGGGGCCCGAGTTCCGCCTCCTTTCCGGCGCGACCGCCTGGCCGGGCGCCGACCCGTACCTGCTGGCGGTGGCCAACTCGCCCGTGGCGTGGACCTGGCTGTGGCGCACCGCGCTGCACGGGCGCGACCACGTGCTGCGGCTCACCCCGTCGGCGCTGGAGCTTCTCCCGGTGCCGCAGCCGGAACCGGGGCTGCGCAGCGAGATCGAGGGGTCGGTGGAGCGGGTGATCGAGCTGACCGCCGAGCGCCGCACGCTGGCCGGCGAGCTGATGGAATGGCTGCGGGCGGAATACGGGGTGGCGCACCCCGACGCGCCGCTGCTGGGCTTCGCCGACCTGAACGCCAGCGCCTTCGTGGACGCGGTGCGCGCCCACCGCGCGCGCCACGCCGAGGCGTTGTCGCCCCGGCAGGTGGGGATGCTGCGCAACGCGCACGCCGAGTATGCGCCGCGGCTCACCGCCGTGCAGGCGCGCGCCGCCGGGCTGGAGCGCCGCATCACCCAGCTGGTGGTGCGCGCCTACGGGCTCAAGCCCGACGAGGTGGAGTTGATGTGGAGCACCGCCCCGCCGCGCACCCCCGGGCGCTGAGCCCGGTGCGCGCCGCCGCCGAGCACGATCTCGACCCTCTGGTCACGGCGGAGATGTGGGGGTACTTTATGGCCGGAAACGCAGCGAGCCTCCCCAGACGCGTCCGCGGGTCCACCCGCGTCCAGCCCACGGAGTCCCATGAAGGCACTGCACGCGCGCCCCGGCGCACAGCGCCGCCCCATCCTGGTTGCCGCCACACCCGTCCTCCACCCCGAAGACCTGGGCGAGGGCGCCGACGTGCTGCTGGAGCACCCCGGCCCCCTGGGCGTTCCGCTGTGGGGCGCGCTGCGCGACTTCCTGCTCTGGGTGCAGACGCCGGCGGGCGAGCGCGCGGCGCTCTTCGGCCCCGGCGCGGGCGAGGCGCGGCGCTCCGCCCTGTGCGTGCTGCGAGACGAGCCGGAGCTGTGGACGCCGCTGCTCACGCTGGCGCAGATGACCGACGCGCCCGAGCGCGCCGACCACGCGCGGCTGGTGCACGCGGTGCGCTCGGTGGCGCGCTGGGCCGAGCGGAAGGGAACCCCGGGCACGCGGCTGGCCTTCACCACCGCGGCCGCCCTGGCGCTCCCCGACCAGCCCGCGGCGGCGCTCGAGGCGGCGCGACAGGCCCGCGACCTGGCCCGCCACGCCCACGCCGAGACCTGGTTCCGCCGCGCCATCCGCCTGGCCCGCGGGCGCGACTGGGAGTCGTACGCCTGGGGCTTCATCGGCCTGGGCGTGCTGTACGTGCGCGCGGGCAACACCCCCGCGGCCCGCGCGGTGCTCTCCCGGGCGCTGCGGGCGGCACGCAAGCGGCGGATGTGGCCCGTAGCGGGGTCCGCCTACCACCACCTGTTCGTGATCAGCTCCGACGCGGGGCGGATGGAGGAGGCGTACCACTACGCGCGTGCGGCGCTGGAGGCCTACGGCGAGCAGCACCCGCGGCTTCCCGCGCTGGCGCACGACCTGGCCTGCTACTGGGCCGACATGGGCCAGTTCGGCCGCGCCGTTCCCGTTCTCGAAGCGGCGGTGCAGCTGCTGGCCAACGCCGGCGAGCGGGTGATCGCGCTGGGCAACGTGGTCCGCTCCAGTGCCGGCGCGGGCGACCGCGCCCGTTACGAGCAGGCCCGGGCCGAGGTGATGGCGGAGATGGAGAACCCCGGGGTGGGCACCGCCCTGGCCGAGGCGCTGCTTGTGGTGGCACACGGCGACAGCAGCCTGGACGAATGGGAGCGTGCCGAGGCCGCCGCTCTGTGTGCGCTCGACCTCGCGCAGACGCGCGGCGAGGGGCGCATCCGGATGCGCGCCGAGGCCCAGCTCGACGCGATCCGCGCGGCACGCGTGCTGGCCTGGCGCACCGCCGCCCAGCCCGAGACCGCCGCGCTCGCCGTGCAGGCCGAGGCGCTGGCGATGAAGCTTCGCACCTCGCTGCAGCGCCACGCCCTGGCTTAGCGCATCAGGCCCTGCCGCCACCGCCCAGCATGCCGGTCCCATCTCCACCCATATAGCGCGGCTGCGTCTGGCGCGTGCCCTCCCTCGCGCTTTCGGGGCCGGTCAGGGAATCCGCGGAACAGGCGGCCACGGCGGCGGCGGTGGCGACGAGCACGATCAGCTTGCGGAGAGGCATTGCCGGTACTCCTTGAATGTTGCCAGAATGGGTTGGGAAGGTGGGGGAATACTGCCCTGCTTTGGTGCGGCCCGTCAAGGCACGTCGTGAACCATATCCCCCTTTGAGGTCCTGCCGTGCGCCCCATCGTTCGTCCGCTCTTCCTCCTCCACCCGAACGAAGTGCTCCGCGAACGGCTGGCCCTGGTGGAGGCCGGCGCCTTCCGGCTGACGCCGGTGGACGGGTGGGACGCGCTGGGCGCGGCGCTTCGCCGTGCGCCGGGAACAGCCGTGTCGGTGGTGGACCCGTACGACGCGCGGGGCGGCCTGGCTGCGGAGCTGCGCACCCTCCTCGACGAGCTTCCCTCGGCCACCGTGCTGGCGGCGTGCCAGGTGGTGCCCGGGCGCGCCGACGACCTGCGTACGCTGCTGCAGTGGGGCGTGGCCGACGTGATCGCGCTGGGGCGCGAGGACAGCGCCCCCGCGCTGGCGCGCCGCATCCGCCTGGTGCAGGCGCGCACCATCCACCGGCTGCTGCGCCGCGCCCTGCCGCGCGGCGTGCCCAGCCGGGCGCGCGCGCTGCTGACCACCGCGGCCGAAACGGTGGCCGCGGGCGGGCAGGCGCCGGAGCTGGCCGCGGCGCTGGGCGTCACGGAACGGACGGTGCCCCGCTGGTTCGAGCGCGCCGACCTGCCGCCCCCGCGCCGGCTGCTGGCGTGGCTGCGTCTGCTGCTGGCCGCCGAGCTGCTCGACGACCCCGGGCGCTCGGTGGCGTCGGTGGCGCGGGGGTGCGGCTATGCCAGCGAGGTGAGCCTGAAGGCCGCGCTGCGCCAGTTCATGGGCGCGCCACCCAGCGAGCTGCGCGAGCGCGGCGCCTTCGAGACGGCCGCGAACGTCTTCTCGCGCGAGCTGTTCGAGCTGCGCGAGGCGGCGCGGGCGCGGGGGAAGCCCGAGAAGACCTGGCTCAACTGACCGGCGCGCTCACGCGCATTGGAGCATAGTGCGCGTGTGCGGGCGGGTCCGCCACGATACGGGCGCTCGTTCGAAACGCGACCCCCTCTTCCGCACCCGCGGGAGAGGGGGTCGTGCCGTTCGCCGTCGCTGTGCCTCACGGCAGGTTTCGCCGGAACAGCGGGTCACACGGAGGAGCGGAGGAGAACGGAGGTAACGGAGGCGAGACACAGCTATCAGCCGTCTCCGCCGTCACCGGCCTGGACCTCTGGATGTACGATGGCCCGGTCGCGCGGGAGCGGTGTCACGGCCGTCGGATCGGATCACGGCGTCGGGAGGGCGACCAGGGCGGCGGTGACCAGGAGCACCACCACCCCGTTCGCCAGCTCCACGGCGGCGTTGCGGCGCAGGCGGCGCGTGCCTTCGGGGGTGTCGGCCACGGGAAGGACGCGGCGCCAGTTCACGTACCCCAGCAGCACCACCACCCCGAGCAGCGCCAGCTTCAGCACCAGCATCCGCCCGTACCAGGTGCCCCACAGGTTGGTGACGGAGGTGAGGTGGAAGAGCGAGCTGACCACGCCCGTCGCGCCGGCCGTGGCCGCGCCGGCCAGCGCCACCGGCGAGAAGCCGCGCACCATCCGGGCGAACGCGGCCGTGCCCTCACCCTCGGCCGCGAACGCGGCGGCGGGGAAGCCGGCCAGCAGCAGCGACCCCAGCGTGCCCAGCCACACCGCGGCGCCCAGCACGTGCAGCCAGTCGGCCACGATCGCCACGGCGGTGAAGCCCTGGGCCGACGACGCGTGCCCGCTGAGCGCCGGCACCGCGGCCAGGAGCAGCGCGGCGAAGGCGGCGCCCATCCACCCGATCGAGCGGCCGTGCGGCGCCCGCGCCACCATCAGCCCCAGGAAGAAGGCCACCGTGGCGACCGCCTGCAGGATCCACCCGCTCCCCCACACCGTGCCCCGCAGCAGCGCGTCCAGCAGCTCGCCGTCGAACGCTTCGTCGGGGCCGAAGATGGCGCGCGACTGCAGCCACAGCCGCACCACCAGCGTCAGCAGCCCCAGCGCGGCGGCCCCCGCGGCGATGTGCCACGTGCCGTAGGCCGCCCGGTCGGCCACCTTCTCGGGAAGCGCGGTGCCCACCCGGCGGACGACGAGGAGGTTGAAGGCGACGGCGCCGATCATCGCCAGCAGCGCCACGAACTGGAGCCAGCGCACCGCCAGCGGGAGCGGCGCCACCGCGTCGTACTCCGACATCCCGGCGCCGTCCTCCTCCCCGCCGGCGTCCACGGGGGCGTGGTCCCCCGGTGCGTCCGCGGGCGCCGGCTGGAACGCGGAGACCGGGACGGCGCCGGCCGGCTCCACCTGCGTGACCCCTCCGCCCGCCACGGTCCGCGACGGCGCCGCCCCGCCGTCCGCATGGACGGTGAAGGTGAAGTTGCCGTGGATCACGTGCCCGTCCGCGCCGGCGGAGCGCCAGACGGCGGTGTACGCGCCCGCCGCCAGCCGCCGGGGGAGGGGGAAGACGAACGCGGTGGAGCCCGATCCCTCCACCGGCCGCAGCGCCCCCTGCGCCGCCGTGGAGGCGCCGGTGGTCAGCACCAGCGAGGTCAGCTCCGCCACCACGGGAAGGGTGAAGGAAAGGCGGATCTCGCTCAGCGTGTCGGCCACCGTGGCGCCGGGGGCGGGCGCGGCGGCCTTCAGCCGCGTGTGGGCGGCCGCGGCGGCGGGGGCGAGCAGCGACAGCGCCACCAGCAGCGCCGCCAGCAGGGCGGGGAGCACCCCCGGGCGGCGCGGGGCCGCCCGGGTGGCGCGAGGGGTCAGGGGCATCAGCGATGTGCCTGGGCGCCGGCGGGGCCGGCGGCGGAGTCCATGGGGTGGTGCATCAGCGTCATGTCGTCGAGCACGCCATAGGTGCCCATGCGCATGGGCCCGCCGCCGAAGAACAGGCGGAAGCCCGCGGACACGCTCAACAGCGTGCGCCCGCCGAACATCGGCTCCACGTCGATCTCGCCGCGCTCGGCCCGCACGCGGCTGTGCTGGAGCTCGAGGTACGGCCGCGTGGCCACCCCGCCGCCGTGCAGGTCGTACTCGTAGCCCAGCGAGTGGATCAGCCAGCGCGTGGCGCCCAGCGGCTCGTCGTCGTGGTCGTACCGGTAGAAGCCGGGGGTGCCGGGCGCGCCCTCGCGCGGGTACTCGGGGCGGGTGGCGTACTCGACACGGTAATACGGACGGTGGCGCCCGATTCTGACCTGCGTCTCGCCCAGCAGCGACCAGTAGCCGTCGCCGTGCTCGGGATCGCTCCGCGACCCCTCGGCCATGGCGTAGATCCCGCCGAACGAGTGCGCGCCCGAGTGGCGGATGGTGGCGTTGTACAGCCGGGTGCGGTCGGTGGTGCCGTCGTGCGGCTCGGCCACGCTGCCGAACGAGGCGCCCAGCTCCCACGGCGCCATCGTCCCGGTTCCCCCGAAGCGCCGGATCACCCGCGCCGAGAACGATTCGCCGAACCCCTCGAAGTTGTCGAGCACCCACGGGCCGCTGGGCTCGGCGCCGGCGAACACCGACGCCTCGGCGCTCCAGGGGCCGTGGGTGTACGCTCCGCTCACCGTCCACCGCTCCAGGATCTGGGAAAGGTGGTGGTTGGTGGGATACTTCGCCACCGGGCGCGACATCGGGTCGTCGGTGCCGTACGCGGCGAAGCCCTTCCCGGCGGAGAGCGAGAGCGCGCCGCCGGCCACGTTCCAGCCGTTCAGCGACAGCATCGCCTCGTGCACGAAGGTGTGCGGGTGGCGCCGGTCGATGAACCCCTCACCCCACCCGCCGAAGGTGATCTCGCCGTCGGGCTGGGTGAGCGCCTCCAGGTTGAGGGTGGAGCGCAGCACCACGCGGGCGTTCGGGCTCTGCACGTTGATCATCACCGCGGGCTGGGTGATGTAGCTCTCGGTGTCGTGCACCGGGCTGTCGCCGTCGCGCGGGCCGGCCCAGGTGGTCATCGAGAACGCCTGCGCCATCCCCAGCAGCATCCACCCGTCGCCGAAGCGGCGCATCAGCATCTCGTGCTTCATCGCCGCGTGGCGCACGCCGCTCATGGCGTCGTGCAGCCCGGACGGCTGCCGTTCGCGGGGGAGCGTGTCGCGCGGTGACGGCGCACCCGGCATGGCGTGGCCCGCGTGCGGGTCGGCGGCCGGCGGGCGGCGCCGGCCACGTGCGGAGGTGTCGGTCGGGGCGGGGTGATGCATCCGCCCGTGCGTGGTGTCGGCCGGCTGCGGGCGCGCGTGGCCGGCGTGCGTGGTGTCGGGGCGCACCTGCCCCGCGGCGTGCGCGAACGGCAACGCCGTGGCCGCGGCCCCCAGCAGCAGGGCCGCGCCGATCTTTGCGAATCTCATCCTTCGGGACCCTTCGTTTTCGTCGTCGGTCGATTTTGCGCCCCGTGGGGACGCGCGAAATCAGGCGGCGGCGAAGGGTCGCGGAGGGGGAGCGTCGATGGGGATGAAGGGAGATGCGTAGAGCCCGGCCGCGCGCGCGGGCGCTGCGGCGGGAGACAGGACCAGGCGGGGAACCGGCACGTCGCCCGAGGCGGCGGCGGCGGTGCCGCACACCATCACCAGCGCGCACGCCGCGGGGCCGTGGTCGGGCGCGTCGTCGTGCCTGTGGGCGGGGGCACCGTGCGCGTGCGCCGCGTGCCCTTCCCGGGCGTGGTGCCCCGGCGCGGGGGCGCGCTCGTGCGCCGCGGGGCCCATGGGGCACTCCACGGCGGCGGCCTGCGCAAGGGCGAAGGCCAGCATCAGCACGAGCCGGGCGAAGCGGATCATCCCCCAAACGTAACGGCGCGATGGAGGGGCGGGCAACCTGCGGCGCCCACCCCTCGCGCAACGCCGCCCTGCGTTGCATCTTCCGGCCGGCACGCACGCAAGTCATTTCGGCTGAACGGATTCGACGGACCCATGGCGAACGGCGGCGCGGCGGAGAAGCCGCGGACTCTGGTATCGGACCGGGTGTACGGCGGGGTGGCGGTGATCGCCCTGGTGCTGGCGCTCTGGTTCATCATCCGCGGCGGCGAGAGCGACACCACCACGGTGGAGCGCAGCCCGCGGCTGACGATCGAAGACCCGCGCCCCGGCGCCACCCTCGACCAGCCCCTGACGGTGATCTTCCAGGCGCGCACCGAGCTGCGCCCCGACGGCAGCAACGCCGCGGGCACGCGGCACGTGCACGCGCGCGTGGGCGCCACCGAGCTGATGCCCGGCTCGGTGGACGTGCGCCAGGTGCGGGGAACCACCTACCAGTGGACACTTCCCCGCCTCCCCGCCGGGCCGGCCGTGCTGCGGCTGTACTGGTCCGACGCCGCCCACCAGCCGATCCCCGGCACCGAGTCGGACTCGCTCTCCATCGTCGTCCGCTGACACCTCTGCGCGGCTGGCGCCGTAAGGGTCACACGGAGGTAGCGGAGGGAACGGAGGAAGCGGAGAACGTCGCCGGAGTGCCCCCGTTCTTCCGCTGCACCTCGATCCCGCGTGTGACTCCATGCGGTGCCGCGGCCCGGACAGGGCGTGGCAGACGAGCGGAAGGCGGCGCGTTTGTTGTCCGGATGCGCGGATCCGGCGGGCCCCGGGCGGCGCCGCGCGGCTTGACGGTGGGCGCGGCGGCTGCCTAGCTTCCTCCTTCCCGCCATTGGCACGGTCTCCGCCTTCCGCCCTACCCGGCAACCGAACCCACTGATGTCTTTCTCCCAGCTCAGGCCGCTCGGCCTCGGCGAGATCCTGGACGGCGCGTTCACGCTGTATCGCCGCCAGTTCGCCTCGATGTTCCTGACCTCGCTGATCCCGCAGATCCCGTTCATCCTGCTGTACGCGATCTACTTCGGGACGATGGCGAGCATGAGCGACCCCGCGGCCGCCGACTTCGGTGCCGGGTCCATCGCCCTGCTGCTCGGCGTGCTCCTCCTGTTCCCCATCGCCATGCTGGCGATGGTGATCGGGTTCGGGGCCATCACCTTCCAGATGTCGCGCGCCTACACCGGCTCGCCGGTGGGGACGAAGGAGGCGCTGCGCCGCGGCGTGCAGCGGATGTGGCCCCTGCTGGGCTCGTTCATCATCTTCTTCCCGATGGTGTTCATCGGCCTGATGCTGTGCCTGGTTCCCGGGATTCTGCTGGTGATCGCCACCTTCGCGCTGGTGCCGGCGGTGGTGCTGGAGCGGCGCGGGCCCATCCAGGGGATCGAGCGCTCGTGGGCGCTGAGCCGCAACGCGTGGGGCGACGTGTTCCTGGTGCTGCTCGTCGTGTACCTGATCACCGCGCTGCCGGGGATGGCCATCGCGATGCTCGCGATGGTGGGGATGGGTGGCGTCATCGCCTCGGGTGCCGACCCGGGTGCGCTCATGGGGGTCCAGGCGGCGGTGCAGGTGCTTTCGGCGCTGGTGCGCGCCCTCACCATCCCGTTCTCGATGGGGTGCACGGTGCTGCTGTACTACGACCGCCGCGTGCGCACCGAAGCGCTGGACGTGCAGATGATGGCCGAATCGCTGAACACCACCGGCGGCGAGGCCCCCGCCGGCGGGTTCCCGGGCGGGGGGTATGGGCAGGGTGGATACGCGCAGGGCGGCTACGGCCCCGGCGCCTACCCCGCGGGGCCGGGATACGCGGGCGGCGCGGGCGACCCCGGCGCGAGCTATCCCGGCGTGAGCGGGTACCCGGGCACCAGCGTGGATCCGGGCAAGAACGTGTATCCGGGCACGCCGGGCTTTCCGGACGCGGTCGATTCCGCGGGCGGCCAGGGTTCTCCCGGTGCCCCGGGCAATCCTCCCGGCCCCGCGGCTCCAGGCACTCCCCCGGGCGCGGGCGGCTCGCCTCCGCAGGGCGGTCCCGCCTTTCCCGATCCCAGGCCGGGTCCCGGCTGGGGGTGACGGCGTTCGACGGGCGAGGGTGGTCCGCCGAGAACCGGGGATCGCCCTCCACCCGCCCGTTCGCCCATCTTCCGAATTGACACGCCCTACGCGCGCGGGTAACCTTCCGGCCCGCGCCGGGCGCTTCCGGCGCCGCGCCGCGCCTCACGCCCCGACTTCACGCCGCCTCGCGATCTCCTGACGTGATCCCCAGCGCCCCGCTCCTCCGCCCGGCAGCCGCCGGCCGCGCCGCGCCCCGCGCGCAGGGTGGGTGACGTGGCCGACCGCATCCCCACCGCCGCCGAGATCCAGCAGGCCGTGGCCGAGGTCTTCGCGCGCCCGGAGTTCGAGCAGCGGCTTACCTGGCGCGACTGGCTGATGGCGCAGCTGGGCCGCGTGTTCGGGTGGATCGGCGAGCGGCTCGACTGGCTGCGCGGGCTGCGCACCACCCAGCCCGTGATCTTCTGGATCATCGTGGCGTGGATGGTGGCGGCGCTGGTGGCGCTGGTGGCGCACATCGTGTGGACGGCCGTGCAGGTGGCCCGCCGCGGCGACGGCGGCGAAGCTGCGCCGAAGACGAAGACGCCGGGGCGGCAGGCGCCCCGCACCGCGGCCGACTGGGAGGCCGAGGCCGCGCGGCTGGCCGCCGAGGGGCGGCTGCGCGAGGCCGCCGCGGCGCTCTACCATGCGCTGCTGCTGCGGCTGGACGCCTTGGGCGTGGTGCGCATGGACGCCAGCAAGACGCCGGGCGACTACCGCCGCGAGGCGCGCAAGCACCCCGAGGCGGCGCGCGCGCTGGGCGGCTTCCTGCGCCTGTTCGAGCCCGTGGCCTTCGGCGGACGCGACCTGGACGCCGACGGGTGGGAGCGGATGAAGGCCGCCGCGGCCGAGGGAGCGCCCCGTGGGTAGCCGCCGCGACACCTGGATCCTGGTGGCGCTGGTGCTGCTGATCGTGGGGCTGGCGCTGATCACCGGCAACCGCGCCCGGGAAGACGCGCTGGACCCGCGCCCCAGCACCTACCTGAGCACCCCGCTGGGCGCCCGGGCGCTGATCGAGACCATGCGCGGGGTGAAGCTCCCCGTAGCCCGGCGGATGCAGCCCTTCGCCGACGCGAGCCCGCTGGAGGGCCCGATTGCGGTGCTGGCGCCCTCGCTGGACCCCTCCGACGGGGAGCTGCACGCGCTCGCCCAGTGGGTGCGCGGCGGCGGCACGCTGATCTACGCCGCCCGCGCCGGAGCCGGCTTCCGCGCCAGCGAAGACGCGCTCGACACCCTGGGGCTGGACCTGAAGGCGCTGGTGGCCGACACGCTGGTGATGGCGACCGACGTGCGCCGCGTGGGCGCGGTGGCCACCGCCGCGCCGGGGCGGCTCGCCGAGGGGGTGGGCACGGTGGCGGGCTTCCGCCGCGGCTTCGCGCCCGGCTCGCCCGCGCTCCGGAAGGCCACGGTGCTGGCGTCGAGCGGCGGCACGCCGGTGGTGATCGACTTTCCGCTGGGGAAGGGGCGGGTGATCGCCTGGAGCGACGCGCTCCCGCTGGTGAACGCCCGGCTCAGGACCAGCCGCGCCGCCACCCTGTTCGTGCGGACGGCGGCGGACGCGGCGGACGGGCGCCCGCTCTGGTTCGACGAGTACCACCACGGCTTCCAGAGCGGCGACGGGGTGATGAAGAGCACCCTGCGCTTCCTGGTGAGCGAGCGCTGGGGGCACGCGGCGCTGCAGGTGACGGTGGCGCTGCTGGGGCTGCTGCTGCTGTTCGGCCGGCGCTTCGGCGCGCCGCTGCCCCCGCCGCCGCTGCACCGCCGCTCGCCGCTGGAGCACGTGGAGGCGCTGGCCGGCGCCTACCAGCAGGCGGGAGCGAAGGACACCGCGCGCCGGCTGCTGCTGGCCGGGCTGGCGCGGCGGCTGGGGCGGCGCGCGGCGCCCGACGCGGCGGCCGAGGGCGAGATGCTGCACCGCCTGGCCGCGCACCCCACCGCGGGCGACGCGGCGCGGGCGCTGGAGACCGAGTGGAAGAAAGGGCGCGGCGCCGACCTGATGGCGCTCACGCGCGACGTGGATCGCACCATACACGAGGTCAACCGAACGTGAGCACGCTGATCGCCCCCGCGGCGAGCGCCGACCGCGCGCAGGAGGTGCTGGATCGCCTGGGCACCGTGGTGCTGGGGCAGGAAGACATGCTGCGGCAGATGCTGGTGGCGCTGCTGGCCGGCGGCCACGCGCTGCTCGAAGGCGTGCCCGGCACCGCCAAGACGCTGGCCATCCGCTCGCTGGCGCTGGTGCTGGACCTGCGCTTCGGCCGGGTGCAGTTCACCCCCGACCTGATGCCCACCGACCTGGTGGGGGTGAACGTGCTGGACGAGATGAAGAAGGAGTTCGTCTATCACCCCGGCCCCATCTTCACCGACCTGCTGCTGGCCGACGAGATCAACCGCGCCCCGGCCAAGACGCAGGCCGCGCTCCTCGAGGCCATGCAGGAGCGCCAGGTGACGGTGGACGGGAAGACGCGCCCGCTCCCCGTGGGCTTCACCGTGTTCGCGTCGCAGAACCCGGTGGAGTACGAGGGGACCTATCCCCTCCCCGAGGCGCAGCTCGACCGCTTCCTGATGAAGATCGACATCCCGTACCCCGGCCCCGACGCCGAGCGCGCGATCCTCGACCGCTACGCCGACGGCTTCAGCGCCGACCGGGCGGAGAGCTACGGGCTGGGGCCGATCCTGACCGCGGCGGATCTTACGACGCTGCGGCAGACCGTGGCGGCGGTGCACGTGGAGCCCACCGTGCGCGACTACATCACGCGTATCGTGCGGTCGACGCGCGAGGAGCCGAGCTTTGCGCTGGGCGCCAGCCCGCGCGCCGGCGTGGCGCTGTTCCTGGCCTCGCGCGCCGAGGCGCTGCTGAGCGGGCGCGACTTCGTGACCCCCGACGACGTGAAGCAGCTGGCCACCCCCGTGCTGCGCCACCGCGTGGTGCTGACCCCCGAGGCCGAGGTGGAAGGCCAGCGCGTGGACGACCGCCTCCGCGCCCTGCTGCAGACGCTCCCGGCCCCGCGCTGAGGACGCCGAGGTTGCAGCTCCTCCTCTCAACGTAGGTTCGGGAGGGGGCGGGGGAGATGCCGTTGCGTTGCCGCCTCGCCTTCGGTTGCAACCGATGGATCGGCGGAACGCCGCACCTGTAATGCGAAGGTCGTCGGTTCGATCCCGACGCTCACTGACGTGCACGACGCCACGACGATCCCACCCACCCGGTGAACGCACTTCCCAGCAAGCGGTTCCTGTACCTGCTCGCCGCCGCCTCGCTGCTCTTCCTGGTGAGCGGGGTGGCGGCGGCGGCCATCGACCTGCTCCTTCTCCTCCTCTTCCTGGCGGACGCGCTGTGGGCGCCGGCGCCGTCGCTGCGCATCGAGCGCCGCGCGCCGCAGCGCATCTCGCTGGGCGCCACCTCGCGCGACCGGCTGCTGGTGGAGAACCGCGGCAAGCTGGCGGCGCGCGTGCGCGTGACCGACGACCTCCCCGAGATCCTGGCGCGCCAGGGAGCCGACGTGCAGGAGGTGGTGATCCCCCCCGGGCGCGACGCCACGCTGGAGTACGAGGTGCGCGCCGACCGCCGCGGCGACGCCGAGTACGGCGACGTGCACGTGCGCGTGCTGGGCCCGCTGGGCGTGGCGTGGCGGCAGCGGCGCGTGTACCGCAGCGACCCGCTGCGCGTGCTTCCCGGCGTGCTCGAGGTGCGGCGCTACCGGCTGCTGGGGCTGCACAACCGCCTGCGCGAGGCCGGCTTCCGCGCCGTGCGCCAGCGCGGCGAGGGGGGCAGCTTCGAATCGTTGCGCGAGTACGTGCGCGGCGACGACCCGCGCACCATCGACTGGAAGGCCAGCGGCCGCCGCTCGCGGCTGATCGTGCGGCAGTACGAGGCCGAGCGCCGGCAGAACGTGGTGATGCTGGTGGATGCCGGCCGGATGATGACCGAGAAGGTGGGCGAGCGCGAGCGCATCGACTACGCGCTGACCGCCGCGCTGCTGCTGGCCGATGTGGCCTCGCTGCACGGCGACCTGGTGGGGCTGCTGGTCTTCGCCGACCGGGTGCAGCAGTACATCCCGCCGTCGCGCAACGCCATCAGCACGCTGGCCGAGGCGCTGGGGAGCGTGCACGCGCGGATGGTGGAGCCCAACTACCCGGCGGCCTTCACCTACCTGGCCAAGCAGCTGCGCCGCCGCTCGCTGCTGGTGGTGTTCACCGACATCATCGACTCGTCGGCGTCGTCGGCGCTGGTGGCGCACCTGGGGAAGGCGGCGTCGCGCCACCTCCCCATTGCCGTGGCCATCCGCAACCCCGACCTGGAGGCAGCCGCGCAGCTCCCCCCGAAGAGCGAGGCCGACGTGTACCGCCGCGCCGCCGCCGAAGAGCTGCTGCAGGCGCGCGGCGCCGCGCTCACGCAGATGCAGCGCGCCGGCGTGCTGATCGCCGACTCGCGCCCCACTGACGCGGTACCCAACGTGGTCAACCGCTATCTCGACGTGAAGCGCCGCGGGCTCCTCTGACTGCGGCTCTCCCCGCTCTCCCCCCTCGCCCGACCATCCTCCGCAAGTCTCGCAGTTTCCGGCCCCTCGGTTGCCGGGCGGAAGCGGCGTCGTTGTTCCTCGTCCGGAAAGATCCAGACTATCCATGATGGACGAGGTCACGACCCTGTCTGCTCCCGCCGTCGGTATCACGCGAAAGACTCGGGATACGCCAGTTCGAAGGTGGACAACGTGGCCTCCAGAAACCTTGCACGCACGGCCGCTGAGCATTAATCGTGTGGCAAACCAGCCGCACGGCGGCCGAGGAAAAAAGCTGGATCTCGAGCGGCCGAGTCCGCCTTCTCCGCCGGTCCGGCGCCGCATGGCAGCGGGATTATAGGGCCATTCGCTGTCGCGGCCCGGCACGTCCCACCCGCCCCCTGGCGAAATCCCCATGGCCCGACCTCCGTACCGGCGTTGGCCCACGGCCGGACTCCTCCTCCTCGCGGCGCTGGCCGGGGCGGCAACCCGGGCGCAGGCGCAGGGACTGCCCATCATCTCCTTCCACCCCGATGGGCGCACCTTCTACGGGCCCCACCAGCAGGTGCAGGTGCACATCTGCGATGAGGGTTCGGTGCGCGACGCCTCTACGCGGGTGTGGCTGAACGGGACGCAGCTGAGCATCACCAGCACGGCCGGTGACGCCTCGTGCCCGGTACACCGCGTGGTCACGCTGAACCTGACCTTCGCGTCGGGCACCAACACGCTCGAGGCGCGGGCCTGCCAGACGATCGCCCCCGAAACGTGCGTCAACGAGTCCGCCACCTACACCTTCACCACCCCCGACCCGGTGAAGCCGTCGGCGCAGATCGCCACGGCCGCGGGCACCTTCACCTCGCCTACGCTGCCGGTGGCGGTGAACTGGTGCGACGACTACCGGCTGAACTCGTCGAGCCCCCAGTTCTGGCTGAACGACACGGCCGTGTCCATCGCCAGCACCACGGCCAACGCTTCGGGGGAGAACTGCTACGCATCCGCCACCTCCAGCGCGGTGCTCACGCTGCAGCCCGGTGCCAACCAGTTCAAGGCGGTGGTGCGCGACTCCGCCGGCAACGTGGCCGACACCGCGCGCGCCACCTTCACCTACACGCCGGCGGTGTCGCGCGTGGGTGAAGACCGGGTGCGGCGGCCGGGGCTGTGCGCCGTCAGCTGCTTCGAGGCCACGCTGGGGTACTCCTCGCCCGCCTACACCAGCCTCGACACGCAGCGCAGCTTCTCGCTGCTGTACTCCAGCGCGCACGCGCAGCCGCGGGGGATGGTGGAGGTGGACGTGGCGGTGGGCGCCGGGCCCGTGCCGACGAAGATCGGCCTTCGCCTCCTGAACGCGGCGGGCGCAGCGGTGCCGCTCTTCGGCACCAGCACCCAGACCGTCGCGTACTATTCCGGGAGCACGGGCACCAACCGCGTGTCGGCCTGGTTCAACGCCGACTCGCTGGCCACCGGCACCTACCGCTACACCGCCGAGGTGCTGCGCCACTACGGCAGCACCCTCTCCACCGACACGATGATGGTGCGCGTGATCGTGGTCAACGAGGCCGATTCGCGTTTCGGCGTGGGGTGGAGCATCGCGGGCGAGCAGAAGATCGCGATCCCTTCGGGCGCCATGGACCCCGCCGGCGTGACCCTGGTGGACGGGACCGGGAACGCGGTGTTCTTCTCCGCGCCGTCTACCTGCGGAAGCAGCGGCGCCTGCACCTACCTGTCGCCGCCCAGCGAGTTCAACACCCTGGTGCGCACTTCCGACCGCTACGCGCTGCTGAGCCCGGCCGGCGACTCGGCGGTGTTCACGCTCGCCGGGAAGATCGCGCGCACGGTGGACCGCTTCGGCAACACCTCCACGTACTACTACTACGACGTCACCTGCGCCTGGTGCAGCCCGGGGAACTTCGGGAACGTCCAGGACCCCGCGGGGAAGTACTTCGCCCTGGCGTACAACGAGGGGAACGGCGCCTACACCGTGCACCTGGCCAGCGGGGCGGGGCAGTTCAGCGTGGTGCTCGACGCCAACCGCGACGTGGTGGGCATCTACGACGCCGACGGGGTGCTGGCGCTGGCGCCCACCTACAGCGGGCACCGCCTGACCGGCTACACCGACCGCGCCGGGAACCGGACCGACCTCACGTACGACGCGTGGGGGAAGGTGGCCTCGGTGATCGGCCCCGCCTTCCGCGCGCAGGGGAGCACGGCGTGGCGCGACACCACGCACTTCGTTTCGCACGAGCGGGGGGTTCTCCCCGGCACGGGGCTGGGCACCTTCAGCTCGCCCGCGGGCAGCGTTTCGCCCGACACACTCTTCGCGCGGGTGGTGAACAGCCGCGGCCAGGCCACCCGGCTGCGGCTCGACGGGTGGCGTGCGGCCAACCTGGTGCGCGACCCGCTGGGGTACGTCAGCGCCTCGGCCCGCAACGCCGACGCGCTGGTGACGGCGGTGCAGGACGCGAAAGGGAACAGCACCTCGCTGGATTGGTCCGGGCGGCTCCTTTCGCAGGTGATCGGCCCCGCGGGAACGGTGCAGTACGAGTACGACGGCAGCGGACGGCTGAAGCGCGAATTCGGCGACACCCCGGAGACGCAGTACTTCTACTCGGCCGGTACGGCGTGGGTGGTAGACAGCGTGAACACCGCGGGCGTCGGCACCACCCGCTTCACCCACGACACCCGCGGGCGGATGCTGACGCAGACGGACGCGGGCGGCCACGTCACCACGGCGGAGTACGACGTGAGCAGCGGGTGGATGAACACGCTGAAGGTGATCGCGCCCGGGGCGCGCACGACTACCTGGGCGGGGTGGGATTCATTCGGCCGCGCCACCCGGGTCACCACCGCCGACGGGCAGACCCGGAAGGTGACCTTCGACGTGCTGGGGCGGGTGACCACCTCCACCGCGCCCGACTCGGGGGTGGTGCGCTACTTCTACGGCCTCACCCAGCTCGACTCGCTGAAGGACGCGCGCAACCAGGTGTTCCGCTGGACGCGCAACCAGCTGGGGTGGGTGGAGACCGAGGTCCGCCCCGACGACGGGACGCAGCACCGCACCGCGGTGTACGATCGCTACGGCCGCGTGGTCTCCGCCACCGACCGGCGCTCGCCGGCGCAGACGGTGTCGTACGGATACGACGCGTACGACCGGGTGACCACCCTCGCGGCGGGGTCCGACACCACGTTCTGGTCGTACAGCTCCGACCAGCCGGGGGTGGCCAATGCCCCTGCCTGGCTGTCCGTACGGAATGCGGTGAGCGCCGACTCGATGCACTACGACGCGCTGGGCCGGCTCTCGCGCACGGCCACGTTGCGCACCCTCCCCGGCGTGGGGCAGCAGAAGTACGAGATCGCCTACACCTACAACGCCTTGGGCGGGGTCGACTCGCTGAAGTACCAGGTGAACGGCGGCGGCTGGAAGGTGTCGCAGTACGTGCAGAGCAACTCGACGGGGCTGCTCACCAGCGTTCGCGACTTCAGCGGGCGCTACACGAACCTGTCGTACAACGGAGAGGGGAACCTGCAGCAGGTGACCTTCGGGAGCGGGCAGGTCGGCACGCTGAGCTACACGTCCACCCACCAGCTCAGCCGGATCGGCTACTCAGGGAGCGGGCTGAACTCGGCGGCGGGGTTGCGCTTCACCTACGACGGCGGCAACCGGCTGGTCCAGCAGAGCGACGACGCGGCGCTGCGCTTCCGCGACTTCGGATATGACGACGCCGGGCGGCTGGAGTGGCACACCGACCGGCAGCGCAGCACCAGCCACGCCGGCTGCCAGCTGGAGGTGGACGTGGGGTGGGTGTGCAGCGACGACCAGCAGTGGACCACCACCGCGCAGCGCGCCTACACCTACGACCCGACCGGCAACCCCACCGACCGCGGCGCGCTGATCGGGCTGAACAACCGGCTGAACGGCTACGACGGGTGGACGCTGACCTACGACAACGAGGGGAACCTCACGGGGAAGTCGAAGCCGGGGCAGCCCACCTACGCCTATGGCTGGAACGCGCTGGGGCAGCTCACCAGCGTGACGGTGAACGGCACCCTGGCCGCCACCTACGCCTACGACGGGATGGGGCGGCGGGTGTACCGCATCGGCTCGGCGGGTGCGCAGTGGTACGTGCACAACGGCGACCACCTGCTGCTGGCGGTTGGCTCCACGGGCGTGGTGAGCGACGAGTACACGTACTTTCCCGGGATCGACCAGCCGCTGGGGGTGCGCCGGGGCACCGCGCAGTACTACTTCGCCACGGACGCAAACGGCAACGTGCTGGCGCTCACCGACAGCGCGGGCACGGTGAAGAACCAGTACCGCTACAGCCCGTACGGTGTGGCCGAGCTGGTGTCGGAGACCGTCGCCAACCCGCTGCGCTACGCCGCGCGCGAGTGGGACGCCGACGCCGGCCTGTACTTCAACCGCGCCCGCTGGTACGACCCGCAGTTCCAGCGCTTCGTCAGCCAGGACCCGATCGGCATCGAGGGCGGGCTGAACCTGTACGCCTACGCGGACAACGACCCGGTGAACGCGAATGATCCTTCCGGGCTGGTCGTGTGCGTAGACCTCGGGCGGTTGAGGTGGGGAGTTGATCTCGGCCATATGCAGTGGGGGATGCCGGTCACGGGCTACTGCCAGCGATTGGCGCTCTGGGGCGCGATGCGCAAGCGTGCGGTTGACGCCCAGGGATGTGAGTCCTGGATGTGTCCACCCGACGGGCTGCAGGCGCTGTGCGAGGAATGGCGGACGGCGGTTGCACTGCAGTGCCCTGAAATCGATGGTGGTCACCCTCTGCGCGACCGCGTCATCTACGAACTTCTGAGCAACGATCTGACAGTCCAGTCCAGATGCGTCGTTCAGACCATAGGGATCCCGGACCTTCTGTCTTTAGCTGGAGCGTACCAGGTACCGAAATCGCTCTTTGACGCTCCCGTGGTCGGGCGTATAGGCCCGAATTCAGCCGGTGCGAGCGAAACCACCACACTCGCGAACGGGCTGCTGCATCGATGGGGAAACGCCGTATTCGGCCGCAGAGTGCGTTTTCCCGGCGGTGGCAAGGCATTCGGCTCCAGAAGCCCGTGGACTGCGATCAGCCGTGCGAACGCTCGAGTGCTTGCACGAGGTTTTCTGGCCCTGGACGCGGCTCTCGTGGGAGCCTGTCAGGCGGATGCCACGAGGTAGCTGCGATCGGAGAATCCATCAATGTCGGACCGCACGGTAGCAAACGTGGTGTTCAGCGCCCTGGAATTCTGCGGCGTGTCTTTCGAAGACGCGCGTTGTGCAACTGTTCCCATTCGGAGCTTGGGTCTCCTCGACGAAGACCTGTCGTTTCTGCTTGTTCCCGAGATTGAGGAACGACTCGGAATCAAGGTGCCGAAATTCGAGTGGAGCAACGTCGAAACCGTGGGAGATCTGATCACGATGCTCCAGCGTTACGTGCCGTAGCAGACGACGAGGCGGGGCTGCGTCGACGGAGCTGCGCCCTGCATCCTTCCGGCGGCGGATTGATCGTACACTCCGACTTCCCTGCGGAAGGACACTTCGCCTCACGGGAAGCCGCATCTCGGCGACGGTCGTGGAGTAGACAAGCTGTGCCGGATTGGTCGTACAATCGATGCTTCTGCCCGGTATTGCATGGATTGTAACGGAAGTGAAACGATGAGCTGGGACAGAGCACCCGTATGTTCCGTGTTGGTGGCAGTCGCGATAGTGAGTGCCGTTTGCCAGCCGTACGCGAAACGGTCAGGGCGAAATGGTTACGAGCCCGCTACAGCGCATTCTGTTCGGCCGTCTGCGGTGGATCCCCAGGCGCAGGTTTGCGTTGTGGAAGGCGATTCGTTGCGGATGCTCAGGGTAATGCGTTCACCTGCCGGGGACACGCTGGTGAACGGGTTGCCGTTCCGGAACGTGCACCCGATCAGCAATCCGCCCTACATCGCGGGAGCGGGTTGGTACGAGAACCACGAGCCGATCCGATTGGGTGAACGCGACTATGCCACCAATCACCCGCCGCAGGTTATTGCGCCGGAGTTGCTGAGGTTCATGGCCAGGTACAGAGGCGTTCCCGTTTTCAGAGCTGTGGACGAAGATGTGAAGCGTCCCTCGTACGTCTACCTGCCTGTGCGTCCTGGTTGTGTGTTCCAGCCATTCTCAATCGTGAGCCGCTACTGAGCGCCGCCGGGTACTACTTTGCCCACGACGCGAACGGCAACGTGCTGGCGATGGCCGACGCGCGGCTTCTCCGGGTAGGCGACGGGCAGGCGTTCAGACGTTTGCGCGAGGTCGACGTCTTTTCCACTCTGGACGAAGACGGCCATGTGGATGATCGCGGTAAGAACACTCGCTCCCGCGGCGTTCGCATCGGCGGCGCCGCCGCAGCACTGCCCGCTGGCGGTGCTGTCGGGGCTGCGGAGCCAGGGGACGTCGTACCTCGTCGTCACGCCGGCCGCCGACACGGTCCGTGCCGCCGCGGCGCGAGGTGGTGATCGGGCGCTGCACGGACAGGTGGTGAGGCTCGACCGCTCGATCGGGGAGCAACGAGCCGCCGGCATGCGGGCAGTGCTCGTCCCATGGGGCCGCGACGACTCGTGCCGCCGCGTACGGTGGGCCTCGTCCGCACGCTGGCTGCGCCCGGGGAAACCCGCGCTGGTCGAGGCCAAGCTCCGGCCACGCGCTCGGTGGGTTCATGGAATGCCAACGTACGACGTGGACGCGGCCGACCGGCAGCCCTACCCCGAGAAGGGCGAGGTGGGTTGGGAGGAACCGCTGCTCAGCGTAACCGAGTTCGCCGATTTCCTCGCGTCGGCGCCCACGGAAGAAGCGGACTCGCTCGACCCCGAGGCGGCACGTCGCCCCCTGTGGACGTGGGCCCGGCGGCACCGCGCTCTCGCCGCGAAAGGACCCCGCCAGCACCATCCTGACGGAGCTCTGCGACGACCTGATCCGCCGCAGGCTGGCTGCGGGGCCGCGGTGGCCCTTGGCGGGAACGTACCGGGTGCGCGTGGAACTGACGGGAGAGCCCGTGCGGGAGCTGTTCGTCCGCACCTCACCGCGGCCGTGGTCGGTGGTGCACCCTGCCAGCGGTTCGCAGCGCGAGAATTACTGCGCCGGATCCACGCTCGTGATGTACGCCTGGGACGTCTTCGGGGCGACCACCGCGCAGGGGCTCGAGGCCGAAAGCTCGAGACGTGCGTCGCAGATGCTGATCGGCGCCGCACCGGCTTCCTCCGCGCAGGGCATGGTACGGTGGGCCGTCGAGTTCGATCCTGCGCTCCTGGAGGCGGTGTTCGCCGGGGTACCGGCGTACCACCAGTTCCGCGTCGCCACGTCGGAGAACTTTGTGGCGCTTGGGTCCAGGGCGGCCACCACGCCCGGGAGCTTCGTGGTACGCGCGGGCGGCGAGATCACCTTCGAGCAGACACTCCGACTTCCCCGCGGGACGACGCTTCGCGCCTCATGGGAAGCCGCATCTCGGCGGCGGTCGTGGAGTAGACAGCCGGTGCCGGATTGGACGTACAATCGACGGTTCTGCCCGGTACTGCATGGGATTGTGAGGGAAGTGAAACGATGAGATGGGACAGAACTGCGTCCGCTGAGGCTTACCCCCGAGGTGCTCGCCTGCCCGCGTGATGCGTCGCGGCACCCTCTGCTCAGCGGCCGGAGGGAAGTATCGTCAGTGCGGAGAGAGAGAACAGCTTTGCGAAAGCGCGATGCATGAGGTTCTCGCATCAACTGTTGCTTTTCTGTGTCGCCGCTGCTTGCGCGAGCGCGACCCGGATTCCGCCTGCCCATGATGGGCCTCGGGCGGGCGCGGAAAACGAGGGCCGGCGAGAAGTGTTCCCGGGGCCGGAGATCTGCGTGGTGATCGGAACCCGGGTTGTTCGCGTGACAACGGTCGTGGACCCGAGTCGTGGCGATACGCTCGTGAATGGCAGACCGCTGCGAACTCTGTTCACACCCGGCACGTCGCCGTATGCCGGAGACTCGGAATGGTATCGGACGAACAAGCCGATCGAATTCGCGCGCGATCTCTATTTCAAGAACTCTGCGCCATTGTCGCTCCCTCTCGATTCGCTCCAGTTCCGCGGGGCCTACCGCGGCGTACCCGTTTTCATTGATCAAGGATCACCGGTCGAACGACCGGTGATCCTCTATGCCCTGATCGCCCCGGATTGCACGTTCCAAGCGTATTACGTCACGCGTGACTACCGGCCAGCAGGGGAATGAGCTTGCTGCTGGCAATCGTCGTCCGGCGGAGTCGTGACGGACGAGGTCACCCGCTTCCCGGAATCCTCGTGGGGGCCTGTCAGGCGATGCCACGAGGTAGCTGCGATCGGAGAATCCACCGATTTCGGGCCGCACGGTAGCAGACGTGGTGTACAGCGCCCTGGAATTCTGCGGCGTGTCTTTCGAAGACGCGCGTTGTGCAACTGCTCCCATTCGGAGCTTGGGTCTCCTCGACGAAGACCTGTCGTTTCTGCTTGTTCCTGAGATCGAGGAACGACTCGGAATCAAGGTGCCGAAATTCGAGTGGAGCAACGTCGAAACCGTGGGAGATCTGATCACGATGCTCCAGCGTTACGTACCGTAGCAGACGACGAGGCGGGGCTGCGTTGACGCGGCTGCACCCTGCATCCTTCGAGCAGATGGTGAGTTCAACGAAGGAGCTATGTGCTGATAAGTGGTACGATGCCACCGCAGGAGGCGCTCGGTGTATCCTCGATCACCATTTCTCCGCGGGTTTTTCGCCACGCTCGCCGCATGCGGAGGGCTGGTCGCATGCAGGCCCGCGCACCACGGCGCCGCGAGCGTATGCGAGGCAACGCACGGCTGCGGTGGATCGCAACCGGACAGCGCGACAGCCGTGCGGATCGCACTCGAAACGTTCGCGGCCATGGACCTGGATAGCGCGTCACTTCGCGTAACGGGCTTCGCCCGCTCGGCAGCCGGCGGCTACACGATTACCCTGACACCCCGCGACAGCATGATCCTCGGAGGCGGCGGGGTCATTGTCCTGGATCGCAACGGACGCGTCGTCTCGGTACGGCCCGAACAGTGATCCGGGCACGCTGTGACCGAGCCCGCACGTACGTAGATCAGCTTGGGTCCGCAGGCGATCGAGGATGGACGCTCATCCTCATCCATCGTGCGGAACGAGCGGCTGGATCCCGGGATCCAGCCGCTCGGTCCGCCAAGGCTCCGATTCTGGCGGGCCCTGCCGCACCCGCTCACCGCGCGCCGCCGGCCAGCCGGTAGCGCGCGAGCTTCAGGTATTCGTTGAAGTACGTGGTCAGTCCGCTCTCCGACTGCCACCAGTCCCGCTCGGTATAGCCGCGGGTCGGCGCGCCGTGCATCACCACCTCCACGCCCGTCCCCTCCAGCGCGCGGCGCAGGGCGAAGCGGGCGCGGCGGGTGTGGTAGGTGGTGGTGACGGCGATCACCCGGCGCGCGCCGCTGCGGCGGGCCCAGGCGCGGAATGCTTCGGCGTCTTCGGTGGTGCTGCTGGTGCCTCCGGATAGCGGCAGCACCCGCACGGCCGAGTCGGGCACGCCCTCCATCTTCAGCACCCGCAGGAAAAGCTGCGTCTGCGAGGGCATCAGCCCGGCGGACGCAAGGCGGCCGGTCTCCATGGCCGGCACCAGCACGCGCGGCGCCCACCCGCGCCGGTACAGCTCCGCCGCGGCGTACGGGCGGATGTCGGGGTCGCCGCCGAACACGAAGATCGCGTCCGCCCGTTCCAGCGGGTCGTGCACG
>DASWMA010000477.1:0-8548 GCA_036399995.1 Longimicrobium sp.
TGAAGCCTCGCGCGGTTTGCGAGGCTTTTCGTCGTTGTTGCCGCGGCTTCAGCCGCCGGTGGACGGAGCCATGCATCGTCACGGCAACGGCGGTGCAGGCCCTGTATGCCGAGTGCCGTGCCCCGGGCAGTAGGCCTGGGGCGACGAAACGGCGAAGGCGCCGCGGCGGTCTGCCGCGGCGCCTTCGCGCGTCCGGGATCTCGGGTGCGGCTACTCGATGCGGCGCAGCACCGCGTCGTACACCTCGCGGCCCAGGCCGCCGGAGAGGCCGTTCACCAGCTCGCGCACGGTTTCGCGGTCGTCGCCCCCTCCGCGCCCGGTGAACAGCGGACGGTCGCTGGCGGGAAGCACCAGCGTGCGCCAGTCGCCGCGATAGTCGCCGCGGCGAAAGCGCGCGCTGGAGCGGGCGGTCACGGTGCCCTGGTCGGCCACGCGGCCCCAACCGGCGGCGTCCACCACGCGGTACGTCACGCGCGCCCACGTCTCCACCCGCCCCTCGCGCACGGTGTAGGCGGTGTCTGCGCCGGCCTGGGTGCGGGCCGAGCGGCGCTGCGTCACCACGTCGCTTTCGCTGCGGCGCACGCTGTCGACCTCCATCACCACCACCAGCCGCGCGCCCAGCTGCCGGCCGATCTGCGCGCCGGTGGACGGGTCGATGGCCTGGCGGGCGGCGCCGTGGCGGCGCGCCTCGCGCCCGGCGGCCACGGGGTCCACCACGTCGAGCCAGATCGGCGAGCGGTTCCAGTGGTTCAGCGACAGCTCGTCGTTCAGCTCGGCGAACAGGTCCTGCGGGAGGCTGTCGCGCACCGCCTGCCGCCCGCCGACGGGGAGGATGGCCACGCGTACGGTGCCGCGGCGCAGCGCCTCGCGCTGCAGGGCGCCGGCGTCGTCCACGCCGCCGCCCAGCGCGGCGGCCTGGCCGGCACGCTCGTAGGCCGCGCGGTAGCGGCCGGCCTGCATCTCGCCCTCGGCCCAGGCGTACAGGGCGTCGTAGCGCGCGCGGTCGAGCCGGCCGCGGGCGGCGGGGGTGGGCTCCCAGCGCTGCACCGCACGGTCGAGCCACCCCACGGCGGCGGAGTAGTCGCGGCGGCCCACGGCGTTGTCGGCCTCGCTCATCGCGTGGTCCACCGCGCGGTCGAAGATGGCGCGGCGGCGCTGCTCGTAGCCGGCGGGGGGCTGCAGCGGCACGCCCACCGCGCTCGCGTCGGCGCGCAGGTCGTCCAGGCGCCGCAGCACGTCGGCGGCTTCGCCGTGGCGGCCGCTGGATTCATAGAGCGACGCGTCGTTCAGGTACGCGGTGATCGCCAGGGTGCCGCTCTCCTGCAGGCGGGTGCGGGCGTCGGCGAGCGTGCGGTCCTTCTTGAGGGCGTCGATGTAGCGCTGGGCGGCGTCGGCGGGGCGGCCGCGCTGCTCCAGCTGCAGCCCCTGCTCGTAGCGCTTGCCGGCCGAGGCGCAGCCGGCGGCGAGCGCCGCGATCCCCAGCAGGGCGGCGGCGCGGCGGAATCGGTGGAGGTGCGTCGGTGTGCGGCGCATGGGATGTATGGGGGTGCGAGTTCTGGATGGATCGGGGCTCAGGGCGGCGGCTGCCGTTCGGGACGGGCGGCCGCGCCGTCGGTCACGTAGGTCACACCCCCGGAATCGCCCGGCGTTCCGGTGTTCCACTGTTCCGCGGCTACGTCCGTTGGACGGCTGGCGCGGCGGGGATGATGGGGTGGAGGTTCCGTGGCTTTCGCGGGGTGGAAAGCTACGGATCGCCCGCGGGATCGGGCAAGGCGCCGGCTCGCGGGCCCTCTCCCTGGCGCTTCGCGCCTGTCCCTCCCCCGAACTGCAGGGGAGGGACCTGGGCTCGCTTCGCTCGCGGCTACTTCGCTCTGTAACCGCGATTCATCTGTTCATACAGGGATGCCGGCGGCCGGGGAAGTCCGCGCAGGCGGACTGCGTGCCGTTGTAGCCGCGAGTTCACTCGCATCTTCCCGCGACAATCACGAGGATCCCGTACGGTCGCGAGGATCCCCGACGATCTCGGGGATCCCGGATCGTCGCGAGGATCCGGATCGATCCTGGAGATGCGGTGCGCCGGGCCCGGCCGCGATCTTGCCCGCCGCGTTATCTTCCCATCCGAACCGTAAACAGACCCTCGGCGTTGAGAGGAACGATGGCCGAAGCGAGCGTGCAGGTGCAGCGGAACGAGGCCGAGGAGCAGTTCGAGGCCCTGGTGGGCGGCGAGAAGGCGGTGCTGACCTACGCGGAGCAGAACGGGAAGTTCTACGTGCTGCACACCGAGGTGCCCGAGGCCATGGAGGGGCACGGCGTGGGGAGCGCGCTGGTGCGCGCCGCCATGGACTACGCGCGCGAGCAGGGCGTGAAGGCGGTGCCGTTCTGCGCGTTCGCCAAGGCCTGGCTGCAGCGCCACCAGGACTACAGCGACATGGTGGCCACCGAGTAGCCGGTCAGCGCGCCGCCTGGATCGCCTCCCACTCGGCGCGGGTGATGCGGAACACCTGGACGACGGGGATGTCGCGCCACGCCGTCTCCTTCCACACCGTCATCCCGTTGGCCTGCGCCACGCGGGCCGAGCGCAGGTTGTCGGGGTGGATCAGCGAGATCAGGTGCGGCACCGCCAGGGTGCGGAAGGCCCAGTCGCGGGTGCCGCGGGCGGCCTCGGCGGCGTAGCCGCGGCCCCAGAACGCCTCGCCCACGGCGTAGCCGATCTCCACCTCGGGCGCGCCGTCCACCTCCTGCATCACCAGCCCGCAGCGGCCCACGAAGGTGCCGTCGTCCTTGCGCTCCACCGCCCACTGCCCCCACCCGTGGCGGCGGATGTGGTCGTCCCAGCGCACGCGCTGCTCGGCCACGAACTGCTCCAGCGGCGGCGGATACGGACCCAGGAACCGGCGGAACTCGGGGTTCAGCAGGAACTCGTGCAGTTTGGCAAGGTCGTCGTCGGTGAGCGGCCGCAGGCGCAGCCGCGCGGTCTCGAACACCGTCATCCTGGTCCACATCCTTCCTCGTCGGGTCGGCTCGAGTCGTCGCTACGATGGTAATGCGCGCCGGGCGGGCGCGCACGCGTTCCGCTCGCCCACACTCCGCGGCAGCCGCCGTTTCTCCACCTGATGTGACACGCAAGCTCATGGCGACCGAGAACGAAATCGCGTTTCCGCGGCTGACGGCCGAGCAGATCCACGCGCTGTGCCCGCTGGGCCAGGGGCGGAAGACCACCGAGGGCGAGTACCTGTGGCGCGCGGGTGAGCGCGGCTTCGGCTTCTTCGTGATCCTTTCCGGCCGGGTGGAGATCACCGACCCCACCGGCGACACGCCGCAACTGGTGGCCGTGCACGAGCCGGGCGAGTTCACCGGCGACGTGGACGTGCTGACCGGGCGCACCAGCCTGGTGGAAGGGCGGGTGATCGAGGCGGGCGAGGTGCTGGAGCTTCAGCCCGATCAGATCCGCCGGGTGATCGGCGAGATGCCCGAGATCAGCGAGATCCTGCTGCGCGCCTTCCTGATGCGGCGCACGCTGCTGATCGGGCAGGGGTACCAGGGGATCCGGATCATCGGCTCGCGCTTTTCGCCCGAGGCGCACCACCTGCGCGAGTTCTGCAGCCGCAACGCCATCCCCCACACCTGGCTGGACGTGGAGGAAGACGCGGAGGCCGAGGTGCTGCTGCGCACCTTCGGCGTGGGGCCCGACCAGACGCCGATCGTGATCGGGCGCGACGGGCAGTGGCGGAGCAACCCGTCGGTGGCCGACCTGGCGCGCTACATGGGGCTGAACGCGCACCTCGACCCGGGCGACGCGTACGACCTGGTGGTGGTGGGCGCCGGGCCCGCCGGGCTGGCCGCCTCCGTCTACGCCAGCAGCGAGGGGCTGCGGACGCTCACCCTCGAGGCGGTGGCGCCGGGGGGGCAGGCGGGCACCAGCTCGCGCATCGAGAACTACCTGGGCTTTCCCACCGGGATCTCGGGCGCCGACCTGGCGGCCAGGGCGCTGCTGCAGGCGCAGAAGTTCGGCGCGCAGATCTCGGTGCCGGGGACGGTCGCGTCGCTGGGGGTGGATGGCGGGATGCGCGTGGTGCGGCTGGATGACGGCACCCGCATCACCACCCGCTGCGTGCTGGTGGCCAGCGGGGCCGAGTACCGCAGCCTGGAGGTGCCGGGGCTGAGGGAGATGGAGGGCGCGGGCGTGTACTACGCGGCCACCGAGATGGAGGCGCGGCTCTGCGGCGGCGGTGAGGTGGTGATCGTCGGCGGCGGAAACTCGGCGGGGCAGGCGGCGATGTACCTGTCGCGCTTCGCCCGCGCGGTGCACGTGGTGATCCGCGGCGGCGACCTGGGGAAGAGCATGTCGCGCTACCTGGTGGACCGCATCGAGCGCACCGCCGCCATCCGCGTGCACCCGCACACCACCGTGGCGGCGGTGCAGGGGAGCGGCGCGCTGCGCGGGGTCACCCTGCGCGACCTGCAGACCGGCGGCGAGACGTTCGTGCCCACGCTGGCGCTGTTCCTGTTCATCGGCGCGGTGCCGCGGACGGCGTGGCTGAAGGACTGCGTGCAGCTGGACCGCGCCGGCTTCGTGCTGACCGGCGACGCGCTGCCGCCCGAGGTGCGCGAGGGCGAAGCCTGGCGCGCGCTGCGGCGGCGGCCGCTGTTCCTGGAGACCAGCCTGCCCGGCGTGTTCGCCGCGGGCGACGTGCGCAGCGGCTCGGTCAAGCGCGTGGCCTCGTCGGTGGGCGAGGGCTCGATGGCGGTGAGCTTCGTCCACGCGCACATCGGCGCGCCGGCGTGACGGATGTCGGTCGGAGGCACGAACGGGGTCGGCGTCGTAGCGCCGGCCCCGTGACGGGCGGATGAATCCGCAGCAACAACTACGGGAAGCCTCGCAAACTGCGCGAGGCTGCAGGACTGGCATCGGTGCACCGAAGCCGACACCGATGAAGTCCGCGCAGGCGGACTGCGTGCCGTTGTAGCGGCGAGTTCACTCGCAAATTTCCTCGCGCGACGCCTCACGAAACCCGCGAGGGTCGTCGTGGCAATCGGCCGGGCGATGGGTCCGGCGAGTGACTGAGACGGGGAGCGAAGATGGCGGACGATCGAAAGCGCACGGCGCTGGTCACCGGCGGCAACCGCGGGATCGGGCTGGAGACGTGCCGGCAGCTCGCGCGGCGCGGCTACCGCGTGGTGCTGGGCGCGCGCGACGCCGCGCGGGGCGAGGCGGCGGCGCGTGAGCTGGCCACCGAGGGAGAGATCGTCTGGCGGCGGGTGGACGTGACGGATTTCGCCGCGCTGCAGGCGTTGGCGGCTGCGCTGGAACGAGAGATGGGCGGCGTGGACGTGCTGGTGAACAACGCCGCCGTGCTGCTGGACGAGGGTGTGGGCGTGCTGGAGGTGGACGTCGACACCGCGCGCGAGACGTTCGAGACCAACCTGTTCGGCGCGCTGGCGGCGTGCCGCGCCTTCGTGCCGGGGATGATCGCGCGGCGCTACGGGCGGGTGGTGAACGTCTCGTCCGGCGCCGGCCAGCTCGCGGGGATGGACGGCTACGCGCCGTCGTACTCCATGAGCAAGGCCGCCCTGAACGCGCTCACCCGGCAGGTGGCGAGCGCCGCGCGCGGGCGCAACGTGCTGGTGAACAGCGTGGACCCCGGCTGGGTGCGCACCGACATGGGCGGCCGCGCGGCGCCGCGCTCGGTGGCGCAGGGCGCCGACACCGTGGTGTGGCTGGCCACGCTCCCCGACGGCGGCCCCACCGGCGGCTTCTTCCACGACCGCCGCCCGATCGACTGGTGACTGGATCACGGCGGATTTTCACATCATCCACCTGATCGATGAGGGAGGACCTGAGGCACGACGCAGTTCTCCGTTTCCTCCGTTCCTCCGTGTGACCATCCGCTGTTTCTGTTCAATCCCGCGATCCCAGCTTTCCCCGGCTGACGTGTACGTGCGGGACGTGCTGGTGAGGTGATGCCGATCCCACGCCTTCTTCAGCGGCGGAGGATCGCCTCGAGCACGGGGTCGCGGCCGGCGAAGTAGTCGCGCGAGGTGGTGGGCACGCGGATCTGGGGCGTCGCGCGGTCCACGCTCATCTCCAGCGCGGTGTGGGGGCTGCGCGGGCCGGTCTTGTCGCGCGCGTAGCGGTGCACGCGGTCGGCGAAGTGCAGCGTGAGCCGCGAGTTGGGCATCCGCAGGTTTCCTCCCTCCGACCAGTACTCCAGCCCCTCGCCCGGCGCCTCGCCCACCAGCGTGGCGCCCCCCCACTCGCGCAGCTGCGCCACGTGCGACAGGCCGGCCGAGAAGGTGGCCGGGCCGGTGATCACGTACAGCCGGGCGCCGCGCTCCCGCGCCGCGTCGGCGATGCGGCGCATCAGCGGGCGGGCCACGTCCAGGTTGCCGCCGGTGTTGAAGCGCTCGTCCACCACCACCTTCTCCACCCCCTGCGACCGGATCGCCGCCACCACGCGGTCGCCGAACGCGGCCACGCTGTCGCCCTGCATCTGCCCCGCGCGGTTGTGGTGGATGTACAGCGTGCGGGCGGCGGGGAGAAGCTCCATCCAGTACATGCGCAGCGGGCCGCGCAGGTACAGCGGCAGGCGGGCCGAGTCGGCCGGCAGTGCGCTGGCCCACGGCCCCTGCACGCCCGGGTGCAGCGGCGACAGGTCCCACCACGCCTCCACCGGCTGCTCGGACCGGCGCAGCGGCAGCGGCTCCAGCGCCCGCTCGCCCCGGCGCCCGTCGCGCGCCACGAACCCGAGCGTGGGCGCCGCCCCGCGCGGGCAGACGTGGAGGCCGGCGAGCAGTTCGGGGCTGGTAAGGGTGTAGCCGCTCTTGTAGCGTGCCCACCCCTCGTTGCCGGCGTACAGCGTCCGCGCCGCGCGCCGCACCTGCTCCACCGGCTTCCCGCAGATGCGCTCCACCCGCGCGCCGAGCAGCGCCTCGTACCCCGGCTGCGCGCGGACTACGAACAGCCCGTCGGCGAACCACCACACCCGCACCGGCAGCCGCCGCACCTCGGTGCGGTTGCGCACCAGGTACAGCCGCGTGTGCGCGTTCTCGGCCAGCGCCACGGCGCGCGCGAGCTCCACGATGATCTCGTCGTCCGTCCTGCCCTCCACCGAGTCGGCAAGCGCGGAGACGACGGTGCGGAAGCGCGCCCGCGCGGCGTCGCTGAAGCTGCGGTCGCGCGGAAGGAACGAGTCTACCGCGAACCGGAGGTCCGCGCGCCACGCGTCGGGCGTCATCGGCTGGTGCTGGGCGGCGGCAGGGAGCGGGATCGCGAACGTCAGGAACAGCGACAGGAGCAGGCGGCGAGGCATGGGTTCCAGGTATTCCGGGGAGCGGGAAGAATCGCGGGTACTCGCTCCGACGCTGTCTGGGGGCAAATGGTTTATCCACCATGCCGGAGCAGGGGAGAAGCCGTGTCCGAGGTGGCGCATTCCGTACGGTGTTGACGTTTCGCCGAATCCGTCTATCTTGGCGAGCACTTCGTTCACCTGCGTCCGTCGTGTCGATCCATGCACTCCGAAGTATTCGTCCGAGTCGCCGAGGAGATTCGCTTCGACCAGCTCACGAGCGGGCTTCCGGCACCGTCCGACGCGCGGCGAGTGCTGGCGGAGACGTACTTCAATGGGTGCTCCGAGGCTCTTTCCTCGGCGGTCTACGCACGATCCGAAACGACCTTCGGGTACATCGTCTTCAGGGATGATGGCCGTTCCATCCGCCTGCACGTGGAAGGGCGCACGAACAAGGGCGACCTGGGGGATCTGGTGCGCAGGTCCGAGCAACTCGGAGACCGCTTCATCCAGTGGGGCAAGAGCCACGGACACCGGCTGGACGCGGTGCTGATCAGCCTCTACGCCGACGACTACCCGATCAGCGTCGGGCGGTACAGGGCGTTCGGGGAGCGGTTGATCAAACGCTTCGCCGACACGATCTTTGGAGACGTGGTGGTCGGTTTGTTCACCTGTGTTCTCACCGGCGTGCTGACGAGGCAGTGGGGAGCGGCGGTCATCGTCGGGTCGGCCTCGATCTTCTGTTTCCTGACCTGGCTGCTGATCGAGATCCGTGGAGAAAGCGATGCGTATGAATACCGCAGATTCTGAGACGCAGTTCTTTCTGCGCCTGGAGCAGCTGCTGGCCGAACGGCATCCGGAGCTCGACCTGGCTGCGCCCGCCTCGCTGGAGCGCTACGAGGGGCCCACCCCCGATCTCGTGGTGTCCAACGCGCGAACCGGGTCATCGCTCGGCCTGGAGATGAGGGTGGGGTTCAGCGGAAGGCACATTCCCCTCGCCATGCTGCCGCAGGTGCGCGCGGTGCGGGAGCGGTTCCGCTCGTGCCTTCCCCAGCCGGGGGACGTGGTGGTGATCGCCACCGGCCCCATCCCGCGGATGGTGCGTGAGGGCTTCGCCCGAGACGGAATCCAGTGCTACGAGGTATCGTCGCCCGAAGAGGCGGTGGAGCGGCTGGACGATCGGCTGGAGCAGCTGAAATCCGCCCGCTGGGGCGAGAGACGTTCCTGGGTGGGATGAACGAAGGCGCCCCCGATCCCATTCC
>DASWMA010000478.1:0-6655 GCA_036399995.1 Longimicrobium sp.
TCTTCCGCTTCGCCGACGCGGAGGCGATGCGCCGCCACATGGCCCTGGCCGCCGCAGGCCGCCCGCACGAGCTGTACGAGGCGTGGCGCCCGCTCTGCGTGGACCCCGAGCGCGGCCTGCTGCCCGCGGACGCGTTCGACGCGCCGCCGACTCTCGCGCTTACGCCCGTGAGCACGGCGACGCGCTGACGCTGCACCTGGCGCCTTCGCCAGTCCGTACCTCCGCACCTCCGCACCTCCGCACCTCCGCACCTCCGCACCTCCGCACCTCCGCACCAAACGCAAGACGGGGCACGCTTGCGCGTGCCCCGCCCGGTGCAAGGGGAGCCCAGGATGCTCCCCCGCGTTGTCTCTGGATCTCTCGCTGGATCTCTCGCTCGATCAGCGCTGGCAGGTACCGTCGCCGGCGGTGCCGGAGAGCACGTTCGCCACGCCGCTGAGGCTGCAGGCGGCGGCGTGCAGCGTTCCGCGATCGGAGCCACCCGCCAGCCCGGCCAGCGCCAGGGTGCCAAGGATGATGGTCATGCGCACGATCTTCATGGTCGGGGGTCTCCGTTCGTGTTCGTCGCTCGTCGTGTCTGCCGCGTGGTAAAGCGAGCTTCGCGCCACGCGGTCCAGTGATCTCAAGTCCCACATCTGCCAGCACTTAGGCCGTTCCGCCCTCTCGCCGGCTCCGTTCAGAATCCATTCACCGTCACCGCGCCGCCGGGCCGCCCTGCCGCCGAAACCCGCGCCGCGCCTTGCCGGTCGGCATTTTGTCAGCGCCGCGGGCGGCGTACGGAAATTCGACAGCTACTTCAGGCGGGCGATCATCCAGCGCGTGCCCTCCACGCTGGCGCTGAGCGACACGGTGCCGCCGCTGCCGCCGTCCTTCACCCGCACGAAGAAGCTGCTCCCGGCGCTGCGCTGCACCTGGTAGGCGAAGGTGCGCCCCGGCTGCACCTCGTCGAGCGCGGCCTTCCAGGCGTAGGCGTTGTCGGGGTCGGCGACGTGGTCGTAGACGGGGTTGTTCAGCTCGGCGAAGTCGGTCTGGTCGTCGGCGGCCTGGGTGAGGGTCCACAGCAGCACCGCGTCGGCCGGCTCCCACCCGGCGCCCAGCACGGCGCGCACGCGGGCCGCCAGCCCCTGCCGGCGCACGCCGGCCACGTCGGTGCCGTACCACCCCTCCACCGCGCCGCGCGCCACCTGCGCCAGCGCCGCGTCGGCCGCCATCCCCCGGCGGGCCAGGCGCACCTGCACGTCCTGCAGGAACGACGCGGCGTCGGCGTAGCCGCGCGACAGGCGGCCGCGGGTGTCGGCGGGCTGCAGCGCCAGGGTGATGGCGGGGTTGGCGGAGCGGAGCCGGTCCTGCCAGTTCCAGTTGGCGGTCAGCGAAACGCCCAGCGAGCGGCGCACCAGCTCCATCGCCATCAGCTCCGCCGTGCCCTCCATGGCCCACGCGGGCCCGAACGCGATGCTGCGCGTGCCGGCGGGCTGGCTGTCGTAGGCGTAGCGGAGCTGCCAGGCGTGGGTGAGCTCGTGCGCCAGCACCTTCAGCCGGTACGAGGGCACGTCCACGATGTTGAAGTTGTCGCGCACACCCGGGCGGACGTTCAGGTTGAGCCACACGTAGGTGCCGATCCCGCTGCCGTCGGGGGCGGCCTGCGTGGTGGCGTTCCCCACGCCCAGGTCGGGGTTCCACGCGGCGTACACGATCAGCACCTGCCCCGACCCGGCGCTGGTGGACGGCTCGGCGCCCCACGTGCGGTTCAGCACGCCCACGCCTTCGCGCAGCAGGTAGTCCATCGCGGTCTCGGTGTCGCTGATGAACCGGTCGGTGTGCCCCTCGCGGTCGGCCTCCACCAGCGCGAACACGTAACGGCCCATCACCCGCACCACCCGCGCGGTGGTCTCCTGCCCCTCGAGCCGGCGGATGGAGAAGCGCTCGCCCTGCTGCCAGGGCGTGGCGCGGTTGAACGGGCTCAACGCGTCGGCCGAGGCCGCGGCGCGCAGGTGCACGTCGGTGGGCACCGCGGCGGGCGACGGCGAGCGGCTGCCCGACGGCGCGGGCGACGGGGCCGCGCCCGAGCCGTCGCCGACGACGTACACCGGGTCGCCGCCCAGCGTGGGCTCGGGGCCGCCGCGGGCGCCTTCCACGGCGCGGGCGTCGAAGCCGGCCAGCGCGTAGCGGGCGCCGGCGTGCGGCGCCAGCTGGAAGCACGCGGCCTGCGCGGCGGTGAGCGAGGCGGTCTGCCCCGGCTGCAGGTCCACGGTGGCCTGCGCGGCGCAGCTGGCGGTGCCACTCGGCGCCGAGGGGGCGGTGGGGGCGCCGCCGCCGGAGCCTCCGTCGCCACACGCGGCGAGCGGCAGGGCGATGGCGAGCAGGGCGGCGAAGCGGGAGAGCGGGCTGGTCGTGGGCATGGTCGGGGCTCCGTGTCCATGCCACGCCGGGATCGGCGCGGCTGGGCCGGCACCCAAGCCAGTGCCGTACCGCCGCGCCAAAATCGCCTAAGTATTTTCAGGGCTTTTGTTTAGATGAATTTCTCGCGCATCCGCCGGTGGGGTCTGGTTGGCGAAGAACCCTACACCGGCTGTCGGGCAACTCTCGTTTGGGCGTGCAGAACCGCGCATTGCGGAAGTGGATGTGGGGCCCACACGCGGTGTCGAGAAAATCGACAGATGGGGTGAGACTGAGGGGAAGGGGGGAATGGAGGGGATCGGAGCGGGATCGGAGGGGGATCGGACGGAATCGGAGGGAGATCGGATGCGGGACGTGGATCCGGCGGAGGCTCCAGGCGCAGCGGATGAGGAGGGGCGAATGAATTCGCTGCAACGACTACACGAAGTCCGCCTTCGCGGACTACCGGGATCGGTGCGGCGGCGGGGGTCCGTGCGCGGAGCCGGCTGGGGCGGAAGGCGCGAAACGGCGCCGGGGCGGCAAGACCATGGATCGACACGGACAACGCAAAACGGGACCGGGCTCCAGCGCCCGGTCCCGTCGTGGACCTGCCAGCCTGTCGATCGCTGTCCGGCTACTTGATCCGCACCGCGGCGGTGAGGGCGGCGATGGCGCCCACCACCGCGCCCAGCGGGCCGATCACGTCGCGCAGCACGTTCCTGCGGCGCGCCACGCGGATCTCGTCGCCGGACCGGAGCCGTATCGAGGCGGTGGCCGCGTCGGGGCGCTGCAGGTTCACCACCCGCTCCTGGCCGTCGCGCAGCACCACCACGCGATCCAGCCGGCCGAACTCGGTCACGCCGCCGCTGGCCGCCACCGCCTGCCCCAGCGTGGTCTCGGGCGGGAGCGTGTACAGGTTGGGCTGGCGCACCTCGCCGCCCACGGCGATGCGGTACAGGTAGGTGAACACGAAGCTGGGCTCGCGCTCGTAGCGCGACAGCGCCTGCCGCAGCCGCTCGCGCACCACCGAGCGGGGCACGTCCACCACGCTCATGGTGGCCAGCAGCGGGTGCTGGATGGTGCCCTCGGGGCCGATGGGGAACTCGCCCGAGAACTCCGGCTGTCGGAACACCACCAGGCGGATCACGTCGCCCGGCCGCAGCGTGGCGGAGTCGGCGGCGGCCGTGGCGGCGGCGGTGGTGGCCTGGGCGGCGGCGCGCGGCGGAAGCACGGCGGCGGCCAGCGGCAGCACCAGGGCGAGCAGGAGCGTTCGGCGCATGGTCACAGGCGTTGATGGCGAGGTGCGGGCGCGGCGTCCGGGGCATGGACGGCCCCCGCGCAACCTAAGCGGCGGCCCGCGGAGCGTAAAGTGCGGCAGGCTTGTGCCACACCGAGCGTGCGTACATATTCCCCGGCGGGCAAAGGCTTTGCCGCATTTGTCCCCCATCTCCCGATCCCACAATCCGTTCTCTTCTTTTCCGCCTTCCCCTCACGGCAGGCCCGGGCACACCGATGCTACGCTCCTACGTCGTTCTGCTGGCCGCCGCGCTGCTGTACCCGGCGCATGCGGCGGCCCAGCAAACCACGCCCCCGCACAAACGCGCCGCCGCCGTGGCCCGCGGGATGACGCCCGCCCAGGTGCGCGACGCGCTGGGCGAGCCGGTGCGCGTGCGCCGCGAGGGCGGCCTGACCTACATGGAGTACGCCAACGGCTGCCCCGGCTGCACCCCCGACTACGTGGTGGTGCGCGACTGCCGCGTGGTGGACGCGCGCCTCGAGAACCCCGGGCGCCGCCTGCTGGCCACCCCCGCGCCCGACGCCTCGGCGCCGCCGGCGGACGAGTGCCGCGTGGCCGCGAATGCCCTCGGCGCGCCCCCGGCCGGAGCGCTGCAGCCGCCGATCGGGCCGCTCGCCGGGACGCCCGCGTCGGGCGTGTCGTCCATCACCTCATCCCCGCCCGCCACCTCCGCGGCGACCGTTGCGGCCGACACCGTGCCGCTGGCGTGCGGCGTGCCGTTCCGCGCGCCGGCCGACACCCTCCCCGAGCGGGCGCTGGAGGGACGCAGCGCCCGGCAGTGGCGCGACCAGATGCTGCTGCGGCGCCCGGTCTCGCGGCTGGTGGCGGTGCCCGCCGCCAGCATCAGCTCGCCCACGGCGTTCGGCGCCCACATGGGCGAGGGGTTCGCGGGCGTGTCGTACCAGGCGCGCACCCGCTACACCAGGCTGAGCGACGCCGCCGCCGGGTTCGGGATCGGGCTGGGCGACCGGCACCGCTACGTGGGGCTCGAGGTCGCCCTGCTCTCCTTCTCCACCGTCCGCGATGGCGGGCCGCTGGAGACGGGCGGCGTCAGCTTCAAGCTGCACCGCTCGTTCGGCGACCGGACCGGCGTGGCGGCGGGGTGGGAGAACGCGATCAACTGGGGCGGCAGCGACGCGGGGAACAGCCCGTTCGTGGTGGGCACGCACGTGTTCCCGCTCCGCGACCGGGCGCGGGGGGCGGCCATGAACGCCCTGGCGGCCTCGCTGGGCGTGGGCGCCGGCCGGTTCCGCAGCGAAGACGACGTGGTGGACGGCAAGAAGACCGTGAACGTCTTCGGCTCGCTGGGTCTGCAGGTGACGGAGCCGCTTTCGGTGATCGCCGACTGGAACGGGCAGGACCTGTACGCCGGCGCGTCGGTGGCGCCGGTACGCCGCCTGCCGCTGCTGCTGAACGCGGGCTTCGCCGACATCACCGGGAGCGCGGGCGACGGCGCCCGCTTCGTGGCCTCGGTGAGCGTGGGCTTCCGCTGGCTGCCGCCTTCCTACCGCTGAACGAGGGATACCATGCGAACCTTCATCGTCCCCCTGGCCCTTTCCGCCGCCGTGGTGCTGGCCGCGGCACCGGCCGGCGCCCAGACCGGCGGCGGAACCGACGTGGGCCCGCCCACGATCTCCACCGCCGGCGGGGGAAGCTTCCTGGGCCCCGGGCTGCGCACCGAGAACGAGATGTTCGTGGGCAGCGGCGACGACGTCTCCTTCCGCAACGCAGCCATCGGGTGCGCCGTGCGCACCGCCGAGCGGCTGTTCGGCGACAGCCTGGCCACCGCCCCGCGCACCGCCTCGCAGCTGCGCGTGCAGGCGCTGCTGGGGCTGGTGGAGGGCACGCCCGACCCCGCCGCCGTCGCCAGCGCGCTGGCGAAGGGCGCCGACCCCGCGTCGCCGCTGGGGCAGGCCTCGCGCGCGCTGGCCGACGCGCTGGCGGGGCTGATGCGCGACCGCTGCGCCTGCGTGGACGACCGCGCCGGCTACCACGAGGCGCCGCAGTGGCGCGAGGCGATCCGCGCCTTCAACCACTACGTGCGCACCGCGCCCGACTCGGCGTTCGCGCCCCCGGCGCCCGAGCTGGTGGCGATCCACGACGCGCTGCAGACCGTGATGTGGCGCACGCTGGCCCCCCGCCGCGGCCGGTGACCGAACCGGCGCCCGGGCTGTCGCCCGACGCCGTGGTGACGGCCGCGCGCGACCAGGTGTCGGCCGACCTCGAGGGCGAGGCGGTGATCCTGAACCTGGCCGACGGCGTGTACTACGGGCTCGACGGCGTGGGCGCGCGCGTCTGGGAGCTGCTGCGCGAGCCGCGCACCGCGGCCGAGCTGCGCGATACGGTGGCCGCCGAGTACGAGGTCGACCCGCAGACCGCCTGGCGCGACCTGGCCGACCTCCTGGCCGACCTGGCCGCCCGGCGGCTGGTGGAGATCACCCCGGCCGGGTGAGCGTTCGCCTTCCGGCGCCCCGGGCCCGAAGCTCGCATGGGAAAGGACCGCCAGGGAGGTACCGGGTGTACAAGGATCTCGCATCCCCGTCACGCATTCGCTGCCGCGGCAGCGTGGAGACACCATGAACGACGACCGCCCCGACGGCCGCAAGCCGTACCAGCCGCCCCGGCTGAAGGTGTACGGCACCGTGAGCGAGCTGACGCTCACCGTGAACGACAACAAGAACAAGAACGACGCGATCCAGGGCGGCACCAACCTGAAGACCTGACCGCCGCGCCCGTGCCGCCACGCCGGACCCTCGGAGGAAAGGGTGGCGCGCGCACGCGCCGCGAACGGATCGTCCCCACCCCCTGGATCGCCGTGTCCGCCGGCCAGAGATCCGGCGGCCGTACCGGCCACCGCGCAGCCCCGCACGCGCCCTGCTCCAGGCCCGCGGCCTCTCCGCGCGCCCACGGCGGCCGGTGAGCGGGTTCGCGGCGGTGGTGCCGCCGGCCGGCCGGCCCGACAGCCCCGCGCTGCTGGGCCGG